>JBIKTI010000472.1:0-2551 GCA_044348205.1 Phycisphaerales bacterium
CTCGAGCCGCACGGCCGCAAGCGCTTCGCCCGTCGCAGGGTTGTCGCTCGTCACGGAATTCGCCGTGCCGGGCGCGCAGAGCCTGGGGTGGTTCGCAAGACCGAGACGGACGAGGACGGGGTGCATGTTCGAAGCCATGGGGACGCGCAGGATAGCGGCGGTCCGAACGGGTTTCCGCTGCGTCCTCCGCCGCAGACTGCCCTATCATCCACGCCCCTATGCCACTCGACCGCAACCAGATCGCCCAGCGCGCCGCGCAGGAACTTCGCGACGGCTTCTATGTGAACCTCGGGATCGGCATGCCGACCCTCGTCGCGAACTATGTGCCCGCGGGGATGCAGGTGTGGCTCCAATCTGAGAACGGCCTCCTCGGCATGGGCCCGTTCCCCGAGGACGACGCTGTCGACCCCGACCTCATCAACGCAGGCAAGCAGACGGTGACGGGTGTCCCTGGCCACTCGTTCTTCTCGAGCGCAGACAGCTTCGCCATGATCCGCGGCGGCCACATCGACCTCGCGATCCTCGGCGCGATGGAGATCTCGCAGGAAGGCGACATCGCCAACTGGATGATCCCGGGCAAGCTCGTGAAGGGCATGGGCGGCGCCATGGACCTCGTCGCTGGCGTCAAGCGCGTGATCGTGGTCATGGAGCATGTCAACAAGAAGGGCGAGTCGAAGATCATCCCGAAGTGCACCCTGCCGCTGACCGGACAGAAGTGCATCGACATGGTCATCACGGAGCTCTGTGTGCTCGAGATGAACAAGGATCGCCGCCGCTTCGAGCTCAAGGAGCTCGCGCCCGGCATCTCTGTCGAGGAAGTGCTTGCAAAGACGACCGCAGAGATCCTGGTGCCGGCGTCGGTCGGGACGGTTTCGTGCTCCTAACCGCCACAGGCCTCGCCAAATCCCACGGGCTCCGCGAACTCTTCCGCGGGGTCTCCGTCTCCATCGTCGAGGGAGAGCGCATCGGGATGATCGGCCCGAACGGCGCGGGCAAGTCGACGCTCCTGCGCATGCTTGCAGGCCGCGAACCGCCCGATGCAGGCACCATCCGCACGCCGCGCGGCACCGTGGCCGTGTATGTGCCGCAGCGAGACGACTTCGCGGAGGGCGTGACCGCGATCGCGGCGGCGACCAACGCGGCGCTTGCGTCCGCTTCCGCGCACGGCGACCTTCATGACGCGGAGGTCCTTGCGACCGTGATCCTCGGCAAGATCGGCTTCGACGACGCGCGCATGGACGCCCTTGCGTCGACCCTCTCGGGTGGCTGGAAGAAGCGCCTCTCGGTCGCATGTGCGCTTGCGTCCGCAGACGGAACGCCCGACCTCCTGTTCCTCGACGAGCCGACCAACCATCTCGATGTCGAGGGCCTCGAGTGGCTCGAGGACTTCCTGCTGCGCGGAAGCCACGACCTTCGCGCCCGCGCCGTCATCTTCGTCACCCACGACCGCGTCTTCCTCGAGAACTGCGGAACGCGCATCATCGAGCTCTCGCGCGCGTATCCCGAGGGCACGCTCTCGGTCGGCGGCAACTACAGCGAGTTCCGCAGACGCCGCGTCGAGTTCCTCGCGATGCAGGCCAAGGCAGAGCAGGCGCTTGCGAACACAGTCCGCGAGGACGACCGCTGGCTCGGCCGCCGCGCGAAGGCACGCCGCACGAAGAGCGAGGCGCGCATCTCCGACAGCGCCGAGCGCCGCGACGAGCTCGCTGAGATCTCGGCGCGCAACGCAGCCGCGAACGCAGGCAGCGCAGGCATCGACTTCGCATCGAGCGGGCGCAAGACCCGCCTCCTGCTTTCCGCCACAGGCATCGCCAAGTCGCTTGGCGGCAAGCTCCTCTTCCAGGGGCTCGACCTCGATGTTGCGCCAGGGGAGTGCATCGGGCTCATGGGCCCGAACGGCTCGGGCAAGACGACGCTCCTGCGCGTCCTGACCGGAGATCTCGCCCCCGACGCGGGCGTCGTGCGCACGGCCGACCCGAAGCCCCGCACCGTGACCATGTCGCAGACGCGCACAGAGTTCCCGAAGGGCGCGCTCCTCCAGGACGCGATCTCGCAGACGGGCGACAAGGTCCGCTTCCGCGACAGCGAGATGCACATCAAGAGCTGGGCGCGGAGGTTCCTCTTCCGCGACGAGCAGCTTCTCCAGTCTGTGTCGATGCTGTCGGGCGGCGAGCTCGCCCGCGCGCATGTCGCGCGCATGATGCTCGAGCCCGCGGATCTCCTCGTCCTCGATGAACCTACGAACGACCTCGACATTCCCACGCTCGAGGTGCTTGAGGACGCGATCGAGAGTTTCCCAGGGGCGACGCTCCTCGTGACGCACGATCGCGCCATGCTCGAGGCGCTCGCGACGCGCATCGTCGTCCTCGGCGCGCCCGACGGCCTGCCGCGTGTGGTGGCGAGCCTCGCGCAGGCGCTGCGAGCGCTCGCGGAGGCCGAGAAGAGCGCTGCAGCACTGGCACGACAAGCGTCCGCTTCGCCTGCGCCTGCGCCTGTGGTCCCCGCGTCGGTCGTCCGTCCTGCTGAGCCTGCCCCCCCGCCGGCCCCGGTC
>JBIKTI010000551.1:0-2549 GCA_044348205.1 Phycisphaerales bacterium
TGACTCTTCGCAATAGCTTTCATATCGCTCTTGTCCAGATAAAATTCCCCTTCTCCTCTAATCATTGATTCTCTTACGGGTCCATCAAATGTAATACGATGAACCCAATGAAGGAAATTCCAAGATAAAAGTCCACCGCAAGGTGGTCGATTACTCTCTTGACTAAAATACTGCACTTTCTTTAAATTAGCCAATTCATTTTCAATGTTTCTTTTTCTCTTTCTTATAATGTCGAACTTCATCTCCGTGTAACTGCATCTTAGTAAGTTATCAAGTAACTGCGTCTCCGTGTCAGCCATTTCAACTGGGAGAGCAACTTCGGTTTCAACATTCTCATTCATTTCACTCAAGTCAATAATGCTGACTGCAAATGTGCTTCGCGAAAAGTTTAAGCAAAATCTGAAGATGCTCAAAAGAATAACCCCTTCGCCTGCTGAACGTATCTTGAAGAGACTCGCTTGGCAGAAAAAATACCGTCAAAGTTAAGTTTTTCATTTAATTTCTTCAAACATGACTCATGAGTGGAACTTCCGATCTCAACAAGGAAGACTCAGTGGATCTCAGCAATACAACACTCAACAACCTGATCAAGTTATGAACGCTCTGAATGCAATTCGTCACGCCCAAGAAGCAATGGTACCAGCTATTGTCAACTCATTTGAGCAGGCATTGCAGCGTGTTCTTCAAAGCGTGCATACAACTCCTAGGCAACAACATCTTAATTTTACATCTGAAATGTTCAATGGATATCTAACAGATCGATTGGCTCCTCTATTAGAAGAAAGAGCGCGATCGCTGGCACCAGTGCTATTAGAATTGAGGTATTTCTACAGCATTATTATCACTCCTATCAATGATCGTATAAGATTAACATATACTTTAGATCTATTTGTCAGATGGCTAAAGACAACGATGGAATTCTTAGCTTCATCAATTTCAGTAAGTTAAGCTTAATTACCAACAAGTTGAAAGAGAAGCTCGGTAAATGTGTCAAAGGTGTGGAAAAGAAAAGCAAAGAACGCTCTCAGTACCTGAAGTGGATTGTCTCATTATACGAAAGTCTTCCACCGTATATCGATAAAACCGACATTAATGATAGCCAATTACAGACTGAGGATAAAACACCTCAAGATCTTTTGAACGACTTTTCAGCGCTTTTGGCTTCTTTTATAAATTGTGGATTAACTACAGTAACAACGAATGAGCTAGAGTATGGCGAATACACTACAGTGCCTCCATTAAAAGAAGGTATAAGTTATTGATCACACAAATGCCTTGTCAATTACGCTTATGTTACATGATTTTTAGATATAGCTAACTACTTATTGGAGCGCTTCTACAACAAGCGGCACTGTTCAACGTACAGACTGAAATCTGAAGATAAGAGGAAGAATGCATTCGATGAAGAAGATGAAGACGATGAGAATACAGTATCCAGATCCAGTAGCACAAGGTAAGAGTATGATAAATATGTTTTATATATATATATTTTAAATCTTACAATCAATGATAAAGCAAAAGACAAGAAAGCGGACAAAATAACTTCAGGTAATGCTGCAGCTACTGCAACTTCTTCTGATCTATCTACTGCTACTACTTTTACAGCTGATCTTACTACTGCTATTACAACTGCTTCAACAATTATATTTACAGCCACTGATCATACATCTTCTACCCATTGTAAGAAGCATAACAAGTCTCCCTCTCTTTGTACTTCTTCAGGTTGCCAGGAGGTCCTAGAAACAAGACGCCCAAGAACAGGAATGCATTCGATGAAGAAGATGGAGACGATGAGGATATAGTATTCCCCAGATCCAGTAGCACAAGGTAACGTTGTACAGAAAATGAACAACACTATATTTGCTTTGATTATCATTATCTAATATCAATTATCTATCTACTGCTACTACTGATCATACATCTACTACTACTGTCAGAAGCATAATAATTCTCCTTGTTCTTGTTCTTCTTCAGGTTGCCAGGTGGTCCTAGCAAGAAGAGGAATGTTATGACTCCGTCGCTGGATATGAAGTATCCTGAGCAACATTTCAATGGCCAACTTCCAGCATCAATTCCTTGCACTAAGCACGAGCATTAAAGAAGGCATGTTAAGGTTTACTGTTTAATGAACACTGTTATGCTACCATATATCGTATTTAGTACATTCATTGTCGTATAGGTTTAAGCTATTATTAATTAGATTTAAGTTATCGTTCTTATAAAGCACATTATTTTAAAGCACATAAGTTTAAAGCACATAAGTTTAAAGCACATAATTTAAGCATTTAACTTTTAGTCGATTAACAGGCTTCTTTTTAAGTGAATTCCAACTAAATTAGCTTTTGTAGGCTTTGACAACGTTATCATCATTCTGTCGATTTTTGTTAAATTTAACAACGCTGTCAAAGTCTACAAAATCAACAGGTTTTTCTGTTACCAACTTTCCCAGTGATGTACGCTATCCAATCTTTGGAATACGGCATGCCGCGCAGTCCACGACGGACAACTGGTCGATTATCGTTCGGTAAGAGGGTAAGAACACCTCCCTT
>JBIKTI010000090.1:0-7812 GCA_044348205.1 Phycisphaerales bacterium
AAGATCCTGGGCCCGCACCCGTAGGAGCGGTGCGGGTCGTCGCGCCTGGGAGGGACCGTGATGCGGGTCGTGCCGCCCTCGCGGGTTGGGGGACGGAATGTGCGGGCGGGCGCGAGAACCGACCCGCGAGGCACGCTCAGGACTGCTGCAGCAGCCGCAGCACCATCTGCGGGAAGGAGTTCGAGAGCGACAGCGCCTGCACAGACGCCTCCATCATCACCTGCTGGCGGTTGAGGAGCGCTGTATCGCGCGCGAAGTCAGTGTCGCGGATGGCGCTTTCCGCAGCCATCGTGTTCTCGAGCGTCACCTCGAGGCTCGAGATCGTCGCGCCGAGCGTGTACTTGCTGAAGCCGCCGAGGCGGCCGCGGAGGCTCGAGACCTGCGAGATGGCTTCGTCGAGGATGGCCTGGGCGTCGCCGAGATTGCCGCCCGCGATGCTGGCGGAGCCGTCCGCGCGGAGCGCGTGGAGGTACCCGATGGCACCGTTCCCGAGGTTCGAGGAGTTGACCACGGGAATTCCGAGCGACACTCGGCCCAACGCCCCGATGTCGGGCGAGAGCTGGAAGGTCGCGCCGCCGCCCGTGATTCCGAACTGGCGCGTGGCGCCCGCCTGGTTGAAGGAGTTCGCGCCCTGCCCGACCAGCGTCATGGAGACATCAAAGCCGTTTCCGACGAAGCGGGCGTCGAGCCCCTGCGTGACAACGCTTCTGCCGTTCACATTGAGCACGGCGTCGCGGCCTGCGTCGGTCCGGTCCTTCACAGCGCCCGCGATCGCGGCACCGTTGTCCGCGACCGCACGGATGAAGGAGCGGCCCGTATTGGCGTTCTCGACCTCACGGACGCGTACGAAGGCATCGGACCCGAAGTCTGTGGAACGAAGGACGATGAGGTTTCCAGAGAGCGAGGCGTTCACGCCCGTGAAGTCGGAGACCGCGTTGATCTGGTCGCGCATGACATCGACATCCGTCAACTCCGCGAAGACGATCGTCTGCGCGCCGCGCGCAGTCGAGAACTCGAAGCTGACTGCGCTCTGGCCCTGGTTCATCAGCTGGCCGCCAGGACCGGCCGAGAGGGCGACCACGGCCTGCTGCGCCGAGGTGACGACGGTCACGGTCACCTGCGCGGGCGAGGACTCGCTCGAGGGCGGAGCCCCGTAGACCCGTACGGAGGCGAACCCATCCGACGCTGTGCCGCCCGTCAGGCTGTAGTCGTAGCTCCCCGTGAAGATCCGAGACCCCGCGAAGCTGGTTCCGCCCGCGAGCCTGTCGATCGAGGCGACAAGCGAGTCGATCTGGGTCTGCGTGTCCTTGATAACGGACTCGTCCCCAGCGGCTCCGCCGGCCTCTGTGACGAGGCCCTGGATGTCGACGAGCATGCCCGAGATCTCCTCGAGCGCACCATCGGCGACCGTGACGAACTGGTCGGCGCGCTGCGCGTTCGCGAGCGCGGCGCTGATCGCCGCCGAGCGAGCCCGCAGGCTCTCGGAGGCGATGAGCCCTGCGGGGTCGTCGCCTCCCCTGTTGATGCGATATCCAGTCGAGAGTCGCTCGAGCGTCTGGTTGATCGCCTTCGTGTTGGCGGTGAAGACCCGCTGTGCGATCAGGGACGCGAGATTCGTGCCGATTCGGCTCACAGGTGGTTCCCTCCTTGGAACGCTCGAACCCGTCTTCCGACGAGTCCGCCCCCGGGCGGAATCCTCCGCCCGTGCCATGCCCACCCCGCCATCCGCCCGACTTGATCCGCTCGTGCAGAGGACTCCGCCTCGCCCGCTCGGCCCCCTGCGGATCGGCCTGTCCGGGCGTCCGCTTGAGCACGCGGGCGCGGAACACCTCCGACCCCCGCGCGGGCGGCCGCAAGAGGATCACACCCCGCACGAACCTCACCTCTGGTGGGAAACCGCCCCCCGACGCGCCCCGACTGCGCGGAGCGGGCGGGAAGTGAAACGCCGCCCGTCGAGGACGGGCGGCGCGGGAGGGGACGGTTGGAGCGATGCGTTACTGCTGGAGGAGCCGCAGCACACCCTGGGCGCTGGCGTTTGCCGTGGCGAGCACGGAGGTGCCCGCCTGCTGCAGGATCTGCGAACGGCTCAACAGCGCCGTTTCCTGCGCGAAGTCCGCGTCGCGGATCTTCGACTCGCTCGACATGATGTTCTCGAGGCCGATCTGGAGGCTTCGCGCGTTCGTCTGCAGCGTGTTGCGCTCGAAGGCGCCGAGTCGGCCGCGGAGGGACGCGACCTCGGTGATCGCGCTCGCGAGCACCGCGCTCGCCTCGCGGGTCCTGCCAGCGAGGAGCGAGTTCTGCTGCCCGCTCTTGATGCTGTCGAGGAAGAAGCGACCACCGCTGATCGAGGTGCCGCCGATGCGGCTGGCCGCGACCGACTGGATGCCGACGCCGACCTGCTGGGTGGTGTTGATCGACGGTCCAAGCTGGAAGGTCGCGCCACCCGTCACGATCGTGAAGTCGCTCAGCGCGTTCAGCGAGGTTGCGAAATCGATCGTCAGGTCGAGATCGACCGCGAGCGCTGGCGTGTTGATGGACACCTTGGTTCCATTGCCCGTCGCGAGCGCGCCGTTGATGACGGCACCGACATCGCGACCGATGTCGCGCTGGGTCGCAACGCCGCCGGGCGCGAGGAAGGTCTCGAAGAAGCTGCCCGTGTCGCCGAGCCTGCGGACGCCCACGAAGGAGTTGCTTCCGTAGGTGACGGAGTTGAAGAACATGCCCGAGGTCGGGTCGGCGGAGTTCCGCAGCGATGCGCTGATGCCCGTCGTGTCGCGCACCGTGTTCACGGCGGCGAGCACGGCGGAGAGCGCCGTGCCGGAGACGAAGCTCATGGTCTGGACGCCTGCGTTGCCCGCGATCTCGAGGGTGATCGCGGAGACGAGCGTGCCCGTGGGCGCCGAGAAGAACAGCTGGCCCGTCTGCGCGGACTGGATGACCTCGACCGCGACGGGGATGTTCGCATTCGTGCCGAACTGGACTCCGTGCACCGTGACGCCCGCGAGCGCGGAGGTTGCGATGCCGCTCGTCACATACGAGAGCGACCCGTTCAGGAGCTGGAGGCCCGCGAAGCTCGCTGTGTTCGAGATGCGGGTGATCGACTCGATCGCGGAGTCGATCTGCAGCTGGTTCGCGGCGATCTCCTCGTCGCTGACGCCGCCCGTGTTGGCGCTGTTGACGATGAGCGAGCTGATCGAGTTGAGCAGGTCCGCGACCTCGGCGAGATAGCCTTCGGTGGTCGAGATGACGGAGCTCGCGCGCTCGGAGTTGTCGATGGCCTGCGTCAGGCCCTTGAGCTCGGAGCGCAGGCGCTCGCTGACGATGAGGCCTGCGGGGTCGTCTGCGCCGCGATTGATGCGGAGGCCCGTCGAGAGCCGCTGCAGGCGCACCGCCATGTTCTCGTTGGAGCGGGCAAGCTTGTTCTGCGCGATGAGCGATGAAACGTTCGTGTTGATGCGGGACATGGAATCCTCCTTGACTGGAATGCCCGTTCAGGCGGTCTCGCGCCTGGTGGTACTGCTCGCCGCGAGCTTCGCGGCTGTCGGCAGGACCGCCCTGCCAGCCTGGGTCTTGCCGCCGCGCGATCCTGCGGGCGGCCTGAACGAACCGAGCTCGCCGCGGAACGATGCGGCCTGCTGGTTCTCGTTGCGGATCGCGTCGTACACCTCCTTGCGGTGCACGGCGACCGTTGCGGGGGCCTTGATGCCGATCCGCACCTTGTCACCTCTGATGTCCACGATCGTGAGCTCGACATCGTCGCCGATCATGATCGTCTCGTCTCGCTGCCTGGAGAGCACCAGCATGTCGCGGGCTCCTTCCTTTGTGGGCTTCCGTGCCCGTTGGGTTCCTTCCATGTGACGCCGGGCGTTGCCGGCACGACAAATCACCGTGCGTGCGTCAGGCGATCTTCTGGGCGGCCTGCTCCGCGAGCTGCACCAGCTCGTGGCGGGTCGACCACTTCTTCTCCGCCAGGACAAGCTGCATGCCGCGGCGGTTGGCCGCGTTGATGACGATCGGACCCTGGAGGTTCGCCGTCAGCGACTGCTCGCGCTTGTTCACGATCACGAGGACCTGCGCATCGCCCATGTCGGTGATGCCGAGCTCGTCCATCTGCTCCTTGCGGATCGTGGCCTGGTACTCGGGCACCCAGAGCGCCGGGTCCGTGACCACGAACGCGAGGTCGGGCGCCTCGACCGACTGCAGCCAGAAGAAGATGCCGTTGTCGTCGGGCTGGAGGAGCGAGAAGCTCCTGTAGCTCGAGAATCCCAGCAGTCCGGCGGGGATCTCGATGAGGCGCGACTCGTCGATGTCGACGGGTCCGAAGCGGGTCGTTTCGATTCGCATGTCGTCTGCTCCGTTCGGCTTCCATTCCTTGGAGTCCGGCATCCATGCCGGTCGGGCTCCAACCCTGTTTCCGCAGCGGAGAGCCGAGCTCCGTTGCGGGTCCGCGCACCGCGCGGACCGGTGATTCGTGCGCTACCTCAGGAAATCAAGCAGCGTCAGGTTCGCCGTGCGTGCCGACACGGCGAGGCTTGCCTCGAGCTGCCGCTGCAGCGCCGCGAAGCGGGTCGCCGCCTCCGCGTAGTCGAGGTCGTTGATCTCCGAGCGAAGCCTTTGGTCCATGATGTCGAGCTCCGACTCGCGCGATGCGGCGTCGATCACGCGCTGCGTGCGCACGCCGACATCCGCCCGCGCCTCGCTGAGCCTGGTGAGGTCTCCGTCGAACTTCTCGGCGGCTCGCGCGATGCCGCGCTCGTCGTTGGCGAGGAGCGCGTCGCGCATGGCGATCAGGTGCGAGAAGACGCTGTCGACGACGACCTTGGCTCGGTCGGTGCCGACGAGGCTCGCGCCCGCGGAGCTGCCGAGGATGCCGAGGTCCTCTGCGGTGCCGCTCGCGTTGAGCTCGGTCACGGCCGTGGAGCCGGCGCCGATGGTCGAGTCGACGAGCTCGAGGCCGTTCCCGACGGCGACGACCTGCGCGCTGAACTCGGCGGGCAGGACGCCCGCAGCGGCGGCCGCCGCGTTGATCGAGCCGATCACATCCTGCACGGTGGCGTCGCCGTCGATGTCGACATCGAAGGTGCGCCCGTCCTTGAGCGTGACGCGGAAATCCATGTTGCGCGCGGGGTCGGGAAGGCCCGTCAGCGGATCGACCGCTCCAGAGACCTGCCGCACGCCGCGGCCCTCGTTGAAGTCGGCGAGACTGGTGGTGGACGCGAACGAGCGGATGCCGAGCTCGCTTGCGGTCGGGTTGCCCGAGTACTCCTCGATCGCAAGCGCGCTTCCAGAGAGCTCGTTCACCACATGGAGGCGCGTGCCGTCGTCGGAGATGACGACGCGCGCGCCGATCCTGCCCGCTGCGACCGCGTTCTGGAGGTCCTCGACGGTGACGAGGGCGCCCACATCGATGATGCGCGACTGGTTGCCGTTTCGGACGAGGATCTCGCCCATCGGCTGGGTGAGCCCCGTGATCGAGTCGAGGCGCGTGAGCGGCGCGATGCGCGGATCGAGGTCTGCGCCCGTGGTCGAGACGGAAGGCGGATAGGTTCCGAGCAGGCCAAGGTCGCCCGCCGTGCTCGTCGAGTTCGAGTCGCGGATCTCGATGGTGACGCCCGCGCTCGGCGTGATGGCGATGCGGTCGCCCGTGACGGGATCGATGCCGACGGTGGCGCCCGGGTCGGTCGCCTGGATCACCTGCGAGAGCTGCCCGAGGACATCGCCGATAGAGTCGGCCTCGGAGAGGTCGAGCTGCGTGACGGTCCCGTTCACATCGATCTCGATGCTGCCGGGGCGGACGCCGAGACCGTTGGCGCCGTTCAACGCGGAGAGACGGGTGTTCGCCGTCATGGACGGATCGAGATCGCGGTCGCCGCGGACCCTGTTCGAGAGCGCGCCGAAGGCCTGCTCGCCGCCCATGGTGACGCGCACATCGGCGCTCATGCCGATGTCGACCTGCTGCCCGAGCCCGACGCCCGCGTAGCGGATTCCCTGCAGGAGCGAGCCGAACGGCGCCTGCGCGTTTCGTTCGCCGCCGAAGAGGTGGACGCCGTTGCGATCGCGGTTGGCCATCGAGACCAGCGCGTTGAGCATCGAGTCGATGACGCCCGCCTGGTTGCGGCGCGTGATCTCGTCGCTTCCGAAGCCGACCTGCGCGAGGCCGATCGTCTTGGCCTCCTGGATGAGCTCGGTGATGTCGTTGAGCGAGCTGTCGATCGAGTCGAGCATCGACTCGGCGGCGCTGAGGTTGCGCACGCGCTGCTCGCGGCGGCCGATCGACTCGTTGATCGAGAGGACCGCCGAGGCGCCCACAGAGTCCTCGCTCGGGCGCGAGAAGCGCTCACCCGTCGACAGCTGCACCTGCGTGCGCAGGAGTTCGCGGTTCGTGCCGGAAATGCCTCCAAGCGCAATTCTTGACGCAAGGAGGTTCGAGACACGGGCGAGATTGGCAGGAATGGCGCTCATGGGGGCGGTCGGAGGAACCCAGATGCAAGGGCCGTGCCCGAAGGGGCACGGGATCGCCACGGGGCGCGCCTGCGGAGGGCCCGTCGGGGTCGGGAACCCGCCGCCACGGTCGCGGTGGGGCAAAAAGGGCGCGAATTCGCCCTTGCACGGGTTGATCCGCCTCGCAACGGCGCGACAATCGACCCATGACCGATTCCTCCCGCCGTTCGTGTGGCGCAGCCGCCCTCCCCTCTCTGCGCGTCCCGACCGCTTCGCTTGCCACAGCCCTCCTCGCCGCTGCCTGCCTCGCGTCGAGCGCGGAAGGCAACGATGTCTTGCTCGTTCCGGAGAGCCTCGGCGACCGCATCTGGGCGCTGAGCCCCGTCGACGGCAGCGTCCTCTCGACCAGCTTCATCGCGCCCGACGGGATCCTGTCGCAGCCGATCCACGCGATCCCAAGCGGGACGGGCACGATCCTGATCGCGGACGAAGTGCGGAAGTCGATCTTCGAGTACTCGGGGAGCGGCCAGTACCTCCGCACCCTTGCGGGCCCGAAGAACGGCGTGCTCGGCGCATACAGCCTCTGCGTCCGCGACGGCTTCGTCTACTTCACGAGCGGCGCGGGCGTGAGCACCAGCGAGGGCTACATCTACAAGGTCGCCCTCGCGGGTGGGCCCGTGACGATCTTCAGCGACTGGCTCGCGATCGGCGCGCCGCGCGGGATCCAGCCCTTCGGGAACGGCTTCGTGGTCGGGAACTCGACCGACGACGACCTCGAGCTCGTCGGCCCGACGGGCGCGGTCGCGTCGATCCCGTTCCACGATTCGGACGGCGCCATCGGGATCGACTTTCCGCAGCAGATCAAGCGCCGCGCGAACGGCGAGTTCATGGTCGCGGGCTTCTCGGATCCGTGGGGCGTCTACTTCTACGACACCTCGGGCATCCAGGTCGGCGCCTACACCACGCCACAGGTCCCGCTCTCGGCGCGCGGCTGCCACGAGCTCGAGAACGGCGACATCCTGTTCACAGCAGGCACGCTGATCCAGCGGGTGATCGTGAAGAACGCCACCACGCAGCTGATCGTCAACCAGGCGGGCGCGAGCTTCCGCTTCGTCGAGCGCTTCACACCCGCGGCGGCGTGCCCTGGGGACATCGATGGGAACCAGTCTGTCGACGCAGCGGACCTGAGCGCGCTGCTTGCGGCGTGGGGAGCGACCTCGGGAGCCGCAGACCTCAACGGCTCGGGCCTTGTCGACGCTGCGGATCTCTCGATCCTGCTTGCGTCGTGGGGCCCGTGCTGACGCGCCCCCGCTGTCACGGCACCAACGCACACGGGACCGGCCTTGCGGCCGGTCCCGTTGCATGTCTGGC
>JBIKTI010000474.1:0-2541 GCA_044348205.1 Phycisphaerales bacterium
CTGCGGAACCGTTCGTGTCGGAGTCGACGGCTGACACCATCCGTTCCGCATGCTGAAGCATGCGGGCACCCATGATTTTCGTGTCGCGCGGTTTGGATCGTCGGAGTCGCTCACCAGGGGTGCCCGCAGGTTTCAACCTGCGGAACGACAACCGTCGGAGTCGACGGCGGGCGTCACAAGCACCAAGGGAAGCCGCCGCAGCGGCGACCGCTCAAACCTAATCGCGCGCGCTCGGAATGCGCACGGGCTGGCTCGGGTCGCCTCGCGTCGCGGGCGTCTTCAGCGCCTCCTCGAGCGAGGTGACCTTCCACGCGGGCAGCTTGTACTCCCAGCCCGCGTGCTTCCGCGCGAACTCGGCCCAGTCGGGCACGAACGGGTCGCCTGCGTGCTTCCGCCTTGCATTGATCTCCTCCGCGCTCGGGGCGCCTTCCTTCGGCGTGGCCTCGAACGAGATCCACACGCCGTCGCCGTCGCGCACGGCGCGCACCTTGAGCGTGCCGCGCGCCATGTCGAAGGTGGGCGAGATCGCTGGATCCACGGCGCCCTCCGTCGCCTTGCGCACATCCTCGAGCTCGAGCCGCGCGAGCCAGCCTGGGAGCGAGCGCACGGCGGCCGCCTTGCGCAGGTCGGTCCACTCGAAGCCGCCCGCCGTGACGAGCGCGCCAGCCTCGTTCGCCGCGTAGGACTTCACGCCATCTGCAGCGACCGTGGCCTTCACCTCGAGCCCGTCGACGAGCACGGAGTCGACCTCGCCCTCTGGCAGCGACAGAAGCTCTGCATCGACCCAGCGGCGCGTGTCGGTGTCGACCACGATCGAGCCGAGCGCGCGGAAGGTCTGCGGCTCGTCGGCCATGCGCGCGAACTGCGCCCGCGGATTCGCGCGTTCGTCGCCCACGACGACATCCGCCACGACCTCGCCGCCCGCGAGAAGCCGCACGCGCGCGGCGCGGCCCGCCGCGTCAGGCCATGCGAGGCCGAGCTCTGCGTGACGCTCGGGAAGCGCCGTCATGCGCTGGTCGATGCGCATCGTGGCGAGCCCCGAGACGATTCCCTTGAGCTCCTCGAAGCGCGCGGGATAGCCGTCGCGCGACTCAAGCGTCCACTCGTCCGTGCCGCCGCCCGCGCGCACCAGGACGAGCGTCTTCCCGCCGCGCTCGATCTCCGCGCGGTCGATCGACCCCGCCTTGTCGGCAAGCGTGGGAAGAAGCGGCACGCCGCCCGCGGCTGTGGGGAACATCGCGTCGCGACGCAGCGCGAACACGGCGCCACCGACGCACGCGAGGCTGGCGGCGAGGATCATCACGAGCGTCTTGTGCTTCGAGTGCTTCAGGAGCGTGTCGTTCTGCATGGGTCCATCCCTCCGTCAGCCCGCGCGCTGCCTGCGATAGCGCACGGAGATCCACAGCGTGGCGAATGCGGCGACCGCGAGCGGCCAGATCACCACATTGAAGAGCATGAGCCGCGTGCCCGTCGCCTCGATCTCTGCGCGCAGCGAGCGCTGCACCTCGCGCAGCTCGCGCCGCGCGTTCGCGGCCTCCGCCTGCACGCGCTCGAGCTCCTTCGTCTGCTCGGGCGAGAGGACGAGCAAGCCGCGCGCGTCGACGCCAGCGTCGCCGCGCTCGCGCTGAAGCTCGGAGATGCGCAGCTCGCCGCGGCGGATCTCCTCCTGGAGCTCCTGCTCGCGCCGCAGGTAGCGCGCCTCCGCGTCCCGCCGCAGCGCGTCGACGCGGTCGAACGGCCTGCTGTAGCCGCCGCGCGAGCGCAGCGTCGAGAGCAGCTTGTCGCCCGTCGCCTGCTCGAGCGCGTTGAAGACGAACGCGCCGTTGTCGCCAAGCGTGCGCAGTCCGCCCGTCTGTGGGTCGACAGCGACCCAGTTCTCGTCGGCGAGCATGTCGGCGTCTGCGACGAGCAGGATGTCCGCCTCGCCCGACGCGCGCGCGCCGTCCGACGCGGGATAGGCGCCCTCGATCGGCCCACGCACGCGCGCCGCCACGACGAGCGGCGCGCCGAGGCTCTTGAAGTCTCGCACGAGGCGATCGACCTCGCCGAAGAAGCCGAGCTTCAGCGTCTGCACGAGCTGCACCTCGTCCGTCGTCGACAGGACCGGCGTGATCGCCGTGCGCGCGCCAGGCACCGCAGTGATCGCGCCAGCGCCCTTCAGGTTCAGCTGCGACAGCGGCCCCGCCACGGGGTCGTCCTTCGCGAAGCCTTCCTTGCGCATCGAGAGCCAGCACGGATGCGACATCTCCATCACCTGCCCGCCCTGCGTGCGGTACATGATGCGCGTCGCGAACCCGAGGTCCGCGACAGCGAGCGTCGGATCGATCGCGACGCCCCACGCAGCGAGCAGCGGCCCGAGGTCGAACGCGGTGCCGGCGCCCGTCGAACCCATGTCGAGGTTGCGCGCGTCGGGGTCGGCCTCGCACCAAGGGTCGGCGAAGACGATGAGCGGCTTGCCCGACACGGCCCACGCGTCGATCGCGCGAAGCGCGGGCTCGTCGAGCCGCCGCGGCTGGATGACGACGAGCGCCTGCGCGTCCG
>JBIKTI010000475.1:0-2539 GCA_044348205.1 Phycisphaerales bacterium
CATGCGCCCCACGCGCCGAGAAGCGCTGCGAGGTCGGGTGCACCCACGATGCCATCGCCGTCGATGTCGGCGTCGCACGCTGTCTGCGCGTGCGCCGCTGGCGCGGCTGCGAAGGCGAGCGCCATCGCTGCCACTGCGGCCCCGAAGGCTCTCCGGAGAAGGTTCGGGCGGGTCGACGCGGCGCGGGCGGGCGAGTGGATCGGGTTCATGGCGTGCCTTTGGTTTGGCGGCCGCCCCGGGAGGAGCGCGTCAAGGCGAGATGGGTTTTCTACAGTGGCGCGCGGCGGTGACGAACCCGCGCCGAAGGAAACTACCACACGCCCCCGCCGCGACCAAGCGCATTCCGCCGCCTTCGGAGCAACTTCAAGACTCACGCGCCGCGGGTGGCCGCAAACTCACGCCCCGGCCTGCTGCGTAGAACCGGCCCGTCCGAACTCCGCGTCCCTCGAGACAAGCGCTCGTTGTCGCGCACCCGCAATCTCGCCGACTTGGCGTCACGACTCGCACCACGCCGGCGGCGGGCACTCGACCGCTGCGCCGTCGACCTCGATCCGCCATGCGTGCAGCAGCGGTCCGTGCGCGGCTTCGCGGGCGCCGTAGAGGGCATCGCCGACGAGCGGGTGCCCCTCGTACGCAAGCCCCGCGCGGATCTGGTGGCGGCGGCCAGGGCCAAGGAGTTCGACCTCGAGCAGCGTCGTCGCGGTCGCGCCCTCGCCTGCGATCGAGCGCACGCGCCAGCGGCAGCGGCCGATGGTGTCGGGCTCGCCGCGCGTATGGACCGTGACCTTGGCGCTGCCCTTGTGGCGGCTCGTGAACGACAGCGTGAACGCGCCCGCCATCACGCGCTCGGGCAGCCGGCCATCGACGCGCGCGAGGTAGGTCTTGCGCACCTCGCCGCCGCGGCCGCTGAAGGCCTCGCGGAGGCGCTCGCGCGTGTCGGCGTCCTTCGCAACGAGCAGGCAGCCGCTTGTCTCGTGGTCGAGGCGATGGACGAGCCCGCATTCGTCAAGTTCGCCAAGCTCGGGCCGCTCGGCGCGCAGCCAAGCCTCGACGCTCGGCGCGTCGCTCGCGCGCTGGGCGACCGAGTGGATGCCGGCGGGCTTCGCGACGACAAGCCAAGTCGCTTCCTCGCGGAGGATCGAAATCGGAGATGCGGGCTCTTGCGTCGTCATCGTGAAGCCGTGACTCTATCCGACATGCATCACCTGCGGACGCTGCTCGCCTGCCTCGCGCTCTCCATCGCTCCCATGTGCGCCACCGCAGCCAGCGCCGAACAACTGCCCCAGCCGATGTGGGTGCTCGCGCAGTCGCAGTTTCAACTCGAAGTGACGGTCCTCTCGGTCGAGCTCAAGAAGCAGGACTCGCGCACGACCAATGTCTGGCACCGCGTGCGCGTCGAACGCGTGTTCGCGGGCACCGGGCTGAAGGCAGGTGACGAGACGGCCGTTGTCTCGCGGATCTTCGACAACCCGCCGGGCACGATTGGCTCGAGCGGCGATCGCGGTCCGTTCGCGGGTCCGAGGGGACTTCCCAAGGAGGGCGACCGCGCCCGCATCTTCGCCGATGGAAGCGCCCAGATCCTCAAGACCGTCCCGCCGAACGGCTGGCAGAAGGCCGAGCGCACCGTCTCGTTCGTCGCGGCCGATGACGAGTACCGCAGCGAGATCACGATGCCGTTTCTCGCGAAGTTGGCCGAGGGCGCTACGGGCCTGCGCGCGAGCCTGCACTTCGCGACAGGCGACGATGGCGTCGGCGGTTCGGCCAAGACGCCCGACATCAACGCGCGTATCGGGCTCACCGACGACTGGCAGTTGCGCGGCTCGGACGCGAGCGTCCTCTACATGCGCTTCCGCGAGCTCGGGTACAACCAGATGATCCCCTTCGAGGCCGCGACGACACACGGCCTGCCGCTCGTCGGATTCCGCACATCGACGCACGCGTTTCGCTATCCCGGGACCGGCGACGGCGCGAAGCGCTGGAACGACGTGTTCCCGATCGAAACCTGGGGCACCAACTGGAAGTTCCACCACGGTCACTCGTCGAAGACGCGCATCCTGCCGCCCGATGCCGAGGCCGCGAAGCACCCCGTGCTTGCGGGCGTGACGATTCCGAAGGAAGGCATCGTCGTCCGCAGCTGGCTCTACCATGTCGAGCCGCTGCCAGCCGATTGCCGCGTGCTGCTCTGGGGCGAGGCGGTCGACAGCGAGCGCCCCGATGCGCCGCAGAAACAGCCGATTCTGTGGGTGCGCGAGAAGCCGCGCAAGGCGGAGCTCCCGCTGCAGCGGATTGCCTTCACCACGCTCGGTCACCCCGCCGACTTCACGAACCCCGAGGTGCGCGTCATCGCCGTGCAGATGGTCGCATGGGCGCTCGACGAGATGAAGTCGATCGACGACGCAGACCGCGCGACGATCCGCGCCGCCGCGTTCGACGCGCCGCCGACGCGGTGACTCCCCGCCGTCAGACGATGTGCCGGTCGCGCAGCATCTGCACCACCTGCAGCGCGCATGCATCGACGCTCTGCGTCGCCGCAGGAAGC
>JBIKTI010000476.1:0-2538 GCA_044348205.1 Phycisphaerales bacterium
TTGAGGTCAGGATGGGCTGTAGCAGCCCACCCGAACTGACCAGTACTGATGCGTTGCCAGATCACGGTCGCAGAGCCACCATCCATGACGGTGACACGATGCGACGCAGGCTCGCAAAGCACGAGTTCCAGATGCCCGTCACCGGTCAGGTCGACTTGCGCCATCGCCGACCCCCCGATGGCCAAGGCCGCGGCCGCCGACAAGATCCCCGTCGTCACAAGACTTTGCATCGCAACACTCCCGAAGTGTCGCCCGGGAGTCGCGCCCGGGAGTCGCGCCCGAAATTCAAAGCAGGCTAATCACATGAAACAAACGCGTCAACATCGATTACCGCGATGTGCGAAATTGGCCCTGTCATTCCGACATCGAGCTTCGCAGCAGGTGGACATATGGGTTTCCTGCAGAAAGGGGAAGCCGCAGAGACGCGGCACTCCGGCCGAGTGGGCGCGTCGGCCCATTGCTCGTGTCGAGAGACCCCGGATGCCAGCGCCAAGACGCTCGCGAGTACAGCCGTCTCCCGTTGGGTCCGGTACGGCCTGACCCCACCGCCGAAAGCGGCGGAGGCCTCCGGCAACGCCGCCCCGACACGCCACGATTCACTCGCGGCGAGGCAGGCCGGAGGGCGCAGCCGCGCGCTTTGGTGCTCGCATCGCCAAAGGCCGCCGCCGCAAGCGGCAGCCGCTCAAACCTCCGGGACCTGCGCGGGGATCTTCCCGCCCTTCGAGCGGTCGAAGTGCTGGAGGTGCTTCAGCGTCTCGCCCACGAGGTAGAACGAGCCCGTCACGCAGACGAGGTCCTCGCGGCTCACGGCGCGCGTGGCCATCTCGAGCGCCTCGGGCAGCGTCTTCGCAACCTGGCTCATCTTGCCCGAGCGCTCGTTGAAGAGCTTCTGCAGGTCCTCGGGGTCGGCCGCGCGCGGGTTGCCCGACGCGCGCGTGAAGATCACCTTGTCGGCGCCGAGGTTCACCTTGTCGATGAGCGCGGGCACATCCTTGTCGTTGCAGCAGCCGAACACGCAGATCATCGAGTCGTACGGGAGATGCGCGCCGACGCAGCGCATGAGGGCGCCGACCGCGGCGGGGTTGTGCGCGCCATCGACGAGGACGCGCGGGCGGTCCCACACGAGCTGCATGCGGCCGGGCACGCGCGTCGCCGCCAGTCCCGCTGTGATCTTGTCCTCGGGGCAGTCGAAGCCGACGGTCTTGAGATGATCGACGACCGCGAGCGCGAGCCCGCAGTTCGACGCCATGTGCTCGCCCGGGAGCGGGACGGGCAGGTGCTCGAGGCGCGAGGTCTTGGTGTAGAGGCACACGCGCGTGTGCGGGCCGAGGTCGTCGGTCACGCAGAAGCGCGCGGAGTAGTCGATGTCCTTGTTCACGATCTTCAGCGGCGCGCCAGCGCGCTCGGCCACCTCGGCCATGGCGCGCTCGACCGCGGGGTCGCTCTCGAAGATGAACGCAGGCACATCCGTCTTGAAGATGCCCGCCTTCTCGCGGGCGATCTCCTCGAGCGTGTTGCCGAGGAGCTTCTGGTGGTCGTAGTCGATCGATGTGACGACGCACGCCTCGGGGCGGATCACATTCGTCGAGTCGAGGCGCCCGCCGAGGCCGACCTCGACGATGGCGATGTCGACGGCCTGCTCGGCGAAGTGCTTGAAGCACACCGCGGTCATCGCCTCGAAGAAGGTGGGCTCGACGCCCGCCTTCTCCGCGGCCTTGGCCACGCGCTTCATGAGCTCGGCGAACACGGGCTTCTCGATCATCTGGCCGTTGATGAGGATGCGCTCGCGCAGGTCGACGAGATGCGGGCTCGTATAGACGCCGACGGTGTAGCCGCAGGCCTGCAGCATCGAGCCGATCATGGCGACGGTCGAGCCCTTGCCGTTCGTGCCCGCCACATGCACAGTGCGGATCTGCTTGTGCGGATCCCCGAGCTTCGCGAGGAGCTGCTCCATGCGGTCGAGCTTGAAGGTGGTCTCGTTGTACTTCACCGTCCGCATGCGCTCGAAGTCGGTGCGCTCGAGGAGGTAGCGCACGGCGGCGCCGTAGCCGTTGATGTCGGCAGAGCCCTTCGGGGCGCGGCCCTCGGCCGACCTGTTCGCGCGCATCTCGAGCGGACGAACCGTCGCGATCTCTGCGGGACGCGTGGCGCGAAGGCCGAGCTGGCGTGCGGGCGGCTGGTCGAGCGTCTGGCGCGGCGTGGCGGAGGCGATCGCGCGCCGCGTCGCCTCGGACATGCCGCCCGAGCCGCCGGCGGAAGGCGCAGGGGCCTCCGGCTCGGGCTTCTTCGCCTTGACGGAGGGGACGGCCTTGACGGAGGGAACGGCCTTGACGGAGGGGGGGACGGCCTTCGCGGGCTTCGCGACCGCAGCAGGCTTCGCCACGGGAGCAGGCGACTTCTCCGCGGGAGCGGGCGACTTCGCCACGGGAGCGGGCGACTTCACCACGGGAGCGGGCGATTCAGTGGCGGGCGCAGGCGCGGCCTTCCCGACCTTGATCGCGCCGTGCGGCTCGATCTTGGGAAGACGCGAGGGAGTGC
>JBIKTI010000496.1:0-2537 GCA_044348205.1 Phycisphaerales bacterium
ACGGTGCCGACGACATTGAAGTCGGACCCTACCGCATCGAATGCAATCGCCAGGAGACACTTGCCATCATGAAATGGTGTCGTCAGGTGGAAGCCTGCACGAAGCCCGGCGAAATCCCGACCGTCATCTTCCGCCAGAACGGGGGGACGTGGCGAGTAGTATTGCGGCTCGAACACTTTCTCCCATTGCTGCGTGAGCATCTGGCAGAGTTGCCATCGCCACCGCCTTCGCCTGAACCTCTCTAACCCGGCGCTCCCAGCCCTTGCCAAATGACGGCCAATGCGGAAGCGCCTTGAGGAACCGCAGACGCTCGCCGCAATACCGCTGAATAAGCCCCTCGGAAGCCCGTGCAGCGGCAATCGTGGCCGGGCCTATCATCCCGTCCGTCACAACGTCCAAGGTCGCCTGTAGCACCTTAGAAGCCCGCATGACGCCGCTGTTCACCGCGTAGTCAAACACGGCATAATCCAGGCCGGATGGCAGATCGTCACAGCGGCACTTGTCCCAATAGTTGCGCTTGTAGAGCGGGCCAACGTCATCAGGCGTAAGCTGCTTCATTTCGCCTTCAGTCACCGTCTCGCCGGTATAGGCTTCCCATACCTTCTTGGTGACGCCTAGCATCGTCGCCCCGCCAGGATCAGCCGGGTGTTTCGAGAAGCCGCCCTCGTGCTTCAGGACAAGACGTAGAGAACCGGGAAAATTTGAGGCTACCATAGCTTCCACCAAGGCTTTTGCTTCGGGACTTCGACCAACTTCACAAGGCCCGCCCGTTTGGCCTCGCAATCTTGTAACGCGACTTCCTGCCTAATGCTGAACACGGCAAGGTCGCCAATGGATTTGACAGGTGTATCAGGACCGATACAGGGTTCAAGGAACGGTTTCGGGATTGTCAGGACTGGCGGGCTTTTCGCCGCGCAACTGGTCAATACCATCGCGCCAAGCAGACAGAACGTCATCGGGCACAGGCGTCTCAGCCTTGGGCGATTCCTTGATCCGAACGGTGGCTGCATTGCCCTTCTCCCGAATGATAACGGTCCTGCTGTTGTAGGCTTCCAAAGCCTCCAGGGCCTTTTGGTTGGCCCTGGCTTGCGCCACAGCCTCCGCAGTCTTGATACGCTCAATATGGGCCTGCCTGTTCGCCCACACAGCCCACGCCCCTGCAATCAGGACAAAGGCAATCTCAGCAAGGATGACGTATTGTCTCAACTGATAATGTCCCTGACTTCAGCCGCCGTCTGGATAGCCTCGCGCTTGATCCGCGTGAGATCAACCAATGTCGCCCCGGCCATGTAGACAAAGGCCAGGAGTATGTTCGCAAAGGCCAGAGCCAATGCAATCCACTTCAGCGCGTCCGGTTCGTCCAGCTTGGACACAATCCAACAGATCGTCGCCGTGTTCACGCCCATGAACAGGAACGTAAACAGACGGCGCCAGAACCATTGGATTTCCTTTGTCACACCGCATCCCCACGGAAATAGGCCACGCCGTCTATGACTTCGCATAGTTCAGGCGGAAGCATCATGCCATCCCTGAACGTCAAGACTGCAAAGCCCGAAGTCCAAGGTGTAGCATTGTTTTCCAGATACTCAAATTGCGGACCTAAAGGATCGGCCAGGGTGCCAGTATCCACGCCCCACCGTCTGCCCGTATAGTCAGCCCAAGGCGTCACAGCGAGGCGATGCAAGTGCCCCGTGACCATAGACAGCCCGCCTTTCAGTGTATTGTTGTAGGCGGCATGAACGCCGTTGGCCTGTCTATGCTTGACCATGACCGACCCATTGATGCGGATAGACCAAGCCATTTCCCATTCTGGGAACCGATCCGCCAAGCGTTCCACGACGCCCTCATATTCGGCGGCATTGACGACCATCGCCCGGTCGAAACGGGCATCATGGTTGCCGATATTCCAATCCAAGGGGTTTCCCCGAACGGCAACAAGCGCAATCTCGTGCATTCGCTCAAGGCAGGCGTCCAATTCTTCCTTGACGGATGGGGGCTGTCCCCAGCCATGCGGATCATGACGGCTGATCCGTGCGCCGTCGAAGATGTCACCATTGGCAATGACGCGGGCGGGCTTCAGCCGCTTAATGAGTTTGAGCAGCGCCTCGTTTGCGGGCGTTCGGCCACCCGGCCAGAAGTGTGCGTCAGAGAAGACAATGACATGGCCGTTAATGACCTCCGCCGTCCGCTCACGGACATAGGACCAGGACTGTGTGTAGGTGGATTGTATGACGCCCGCGAGATTGACGGGATGAGTCTCAAGGACGATTCCGCGTTCGGCCATATTCTTGCGGCGGCGGTAAACTTCGCGGGGCTGGACGCCCATCATGCGGGCTAGGACTGAAGGTGAACATTTGGCCTGTTGCCAAGCGGCGATGAATTCATCGTCAGAAAGTGCCATCCTTATCCTTTCAGGATGTTGCTACCTACGAGCAAGGCGCATCCCGAAACAAAGACGACGCCTATGAACCAAAACACCCGTTGGGCAACTGACCGGCCAATCTGTTCATACACCTTGATGATGGCCTTTTCAGCGG
>JBIKTI010000477.1:0-2534 GCA_044348205.1 Phycisphaerales bacterium
AGCATGCCGCCGCAGTCGACGACGCGCGCGCCCTCGGGTGCGTCGATGCGCCTTCCCGCGGCCACCTTGGCCACGCGGCCGTCGACAACAAGGAGGTCGCCCTCCGCGTCGACGCCGTTCGCCGCGTCGAGGATGCGGCCACGGCGAAAGAGGGTCGCGTTCAGACTCACTTGGCGGGCTCCGCTGCGGGCGTCATCCCTGTGTCGACCACGGGAAGCTCTTCCTCCGCAGGCAGGAGCTCCACGGGCTTCTCGAGGCCACCCGCGGGAAGGACCACCGACTCAGCGATGAAGATGAACCGCTTCGCGGGCTCGGAGATCGCGTCGATCTCGGCCTGCGACTTGCCCGCATCCATCGCGAGGTGCTTCAGCATGTCGACGGAGTGCTCCTCTTCGACCACCCAGCCGACGGCGTGGACATTGCGGCCGCGTGCGTTGCGGGGGATGAAGAACGCGTGGTTCAGGTTCATCACCATCGCCCGCGCGCCCGAGTCGTCCGCGATCTCGAGCCAGCAGCCCATGGTGCGGCAGACATCGGCGACCGTTCCGCTGAGGACGATGCGCTTGGGGACGCCCGCCCATGCGGGCACATCGGACGCCACGATCTCGGGGTGGACATCGCGGTAGGTCTCGACGAGGTTCCCGTAGACCGTCCAGCCGTGCGTGGCGTCGTACTGGGCGCGCGTCGGCTTCTGGCAGCCGACGAGGACGAGCGAGGCGGACGCTGCGGCGGCAAGGATCATGGCGTTCCGAAGGAGTCGTGAAGGCATGGCGGCGATGATAGGAAATCGCAGCGCAGGCGGAGTGCGGGCAAAAGCACAGCGCCCGGCCGATTGGCCGGGCGCTGCGAGTACTTGGTTGGGTTCCTCTGCGCCGAGGCGCGGAGGTCTCATCCGAGTTCCAGATGCCTGGCTCATCGCCGAGGCGTCTGGGAGGAGGTGTTGACCCTCTCGGGGTCAGACCAAGGAAATCAACCCTTGGTCGCGGGGCACTTCGAAGCGCAGCTCGACTTGGCCGAGCAGTCCGACTTGCCGCTGACGGCGCCGGGGGCAGCCTTCGTGGCGGAGCAGTCGGCCTTCGCCGAGCAGTCCGACTTGCCGCTGACAGCGCCAGGGGCAGCCTTGGCCGAGCAGTCGGCCTTGGTGCCGCAGCTCTTCTCGCCGACGGCGCCGGGGGCAGCCTTGGCAGAGCAGTCGCTCTTCGTGCCGCAGCTCTTCTCGCCGACAGCGCCGGGAGCGGCAGCGGTCGAGCACTTCGAGGCGCAGTCACCCTTCGCGGTGGCGCAGCAGCCCGACTTGGTCGTGCCGACGGCGCCGGGGGCGGCGGTGTTCTGCGAGCTGGCGCACGCGCCGAGGAAAGCGATTGCCGAGAGGGCAGCGAGGGTAGCGATCTTCTTCATTGAGGAGTCTCCTTCTTCTGTGTGCCGCGTGTCGGGTCCATTGTCTGGCCAGACAGGGTTCGTACTCCCGCAACACGCGGGTCTTGCGAGCACCGCCTTCAGACCATCCGAAGGCGGCCATGGACGCGTGGCTTCGACCGAGTCGAGCCGCGAGTTCACGAAGCCTGAGTGTACCTGACCAAGGGCCTCGGGTTGAGGTCTGATCATGAGGATTCGCAGAACGATTCCGCCTACATTTCGTCCTCGATGCAAGCCCCCGAGGATCCGCCCCCACCCGCAACCCCAGAATGGGGCGGGGGAGCATGCCCCGACGAGCCTGGTGCGGGCGCAGGGAAGGGGCCGGGCGACCCGCCCTACGAGCCCCGGGAAGACCGTCTTGCGCGGCTCCTGCGCAAGGCGCGCATGCTGCCCGATGTTCCTGGCGTCTATCTCATGAAGGACGCCGCGGGCGCTGTCCTCTATGTCGGCAAGGCGTCCGTGCTGCCGAACCGCGTTTCGAGCTACTTCATTCCCTCCGCGGATCTCGGACCGCGCAAGCAGCCCATGCTCGATGCGGTCGAGGACTTCGACTTCATCGCATGCGAAGGCGAGTGGGAGGCGCTCCTCATGGAGGCGCGTCTCGTCAAGGACATCCACCCGCAGTTCAACGACCGCCTGCAGGACGACAAGACCTTCCCGTATCTCGCGGTGACGATGCGCGACGACTTCCCCGGCGTCTACATCACGCGCGATCCCGCCAACGAGCGCTTCAAGGGCGCACGGCTCTACGGGCCGTTCGTGTCCGTCGGCGCCCTTCGGCATGCGATGCAGCTGCTGCAGCGCGTCTTCAAGTACCGCACCTGCGAGCTCGACATCGTCGACGGCGATCCGAAGAACCGTCTCTTCCGCCCGTGCCTGCTGGCGGCGATCAATCAGTGCACCGCGCCGTGCGCGGCGCGCGTCACGAAGGACGAGTATCGCGCGGACATCGAGCGGTTCATCCGTTTCCTCGGCTCGAAGCGCAGCGCGATGCTGCGCGAGATGCGCGAGGAGATGGAGTCCGCGAGCGCGCGGCTCGAGTTCGAGCGCGCCGCCGTGCTGCGCGACCAGATCAAGGCGATCGAGAAGCTCGACGAGCGCGAGACGCGCGGCAGCGC
>JBIKTI010000091.1:0-7778 GCA_044348205.1 Phycisphaerales bacterium
GGAATCGACGGACCCACTCGTCGTCGGAACGGTCGCGCAGCTCGGCGGGCGGCCCGAGCGCCACAAGCCTCCGCCGCGCGCCGTCGAGCATGGCGAAGCGGTGTCCGATCGAGAGAATGCTGGCGAGCTCGTGCGAGACGATCACGAAGGTCGTCCCGAGCATGCGGTTGAGCGCGACGATCATGGCGTCGATGTCGGCGCTCGTCACGGGGTCGAGGCCCGCGCTCGGCTCGTCGAGGAAGACGATCGGCGGGTCGAGCGCCAGCGCGCGCGCGATCGCCGCGCGCTTCTGCATGCCGCCCGAGATCTCGGAGGGCTGCTTGTGCGCGTGTGCGCCGAGGCCGACGAGCCCGAGCTTCGCGCGCGCGACATCGTCCATCGCGTCGTCGTCGAGATCGGTGAACTCCTCGAGCGGCAGCCGCACATTCTCGAGAAGCGTCTTTCCGCCGAAGAGTGCGCCAAGCTGGTACATCACGCCGAAGCGACGCCGTGCGCGCATGAGCGCGTCTCGGTCGGCCGTGACGAGGTCGATGCCGTCGAGCGTGATCGACCCCGCGAGCGGCTTCAGGAGCGCCGTCATGCAGTTGAGGAGCGTGGTCTTTCCGCAGCCCGAGCCGCCGCCCACGAACAGGATCTCGCCGCGCAGGACATCGAGGTCGATCTCCTCGACGATCGGCCTGCCGTAGCCGATCGTCACGCCGCGCAGCGACATCGCCGCCTCCCGGGCGGGCGGTGTCGCATGGAGGGTCGGATGTGCTGCGGATTCCTGCATGGTTCAGATGTCGAGCGCGTAGAAGAAGGCGCCGAGAAGGCTGTCGGCGACGATGATGGCGACGATTCCAGCGACGACTGCGCGCGTGGTGCTGAGGCCGACGGCGCCCGGCCCCTGCCCTGTGCGGAGGCCAGCGAGGCAGCCGATCGCGGAGACGAGGATCGCGAACACGGCTGCCTTGGCGAGTCCCTGCAGGAACCCGCCCACCGTGAGCGCTGCGCGCACCTGGTCGAGGTACTGCGTGAGCGTGAAGCCCTCCGCGCCGAGGATGACGAAGCCGCCCGCGACGCCGAGGATCGACGCGTAGACGGCGAGCATGGGCGTGACCACGGTCGCTGCGATGAGCCGCGGAATCACGAGGAAACGCACGGGGTCGATGCCGAAGGTGCGCAGCGCGTCGAGCTCCTGCGTGACCTTCATCGTGCCGATCTCCGCTGCGAACGCGCTGCCCGAGCGACCCGCAAGGATGATCGCGGTGATGAGCGGCCCGAGCTCGCGCACGACCGACACCGCGACGACATCCGCGACCTGCAGCGACGCGCCGTAGCGCGCCATCGGGTCGAAGGTCTGGAAGGCGATGATCGCGCCGATCAGGAAGCCAAGGAGCCCCACCACGAGGATCGCGTCGGACCCATGGCGCGCCATCGCGGCGATCGTGTCATGGACGCGGAGGAGGTGCGGCCGCCGCGCGATCGACGCGAGAACCAGCACGATCTCCCCGATGAATCGCACGAGGTCGACGAGCCCGCGCCAGATGTCGATGCCCGCCACGCCAAGCCCGCGCACGACGCCGACGGGCGCGGGCTGCGACTGCGGCTCCTGCCCGCGGAGCGCGAGGTCGACGAGCAGCTTGCGGTCCTTGTCCGCGCCCTCGAGCGCAAAGCCAACGCCCGCCGCCGATGCGAGCCTGAAGAGGAAGACAGCGACGGAAACACCCGAGGCGTCGAGCGCCTCGACTCGGGAGAGGTCGAGCGTGAGAGGCGTGGCAAGCCGCGCCGGCAGCGACGCCTCGAGCGCGCGGCGCATCGCGCCCACGGTCTCGCTCGTCAGCGGGCCTTCGGGCGAGACGCGCAGGACACCGCCTTCGCTCGACACGGCGAGTGGTGCCTTCGCGGCGCCCGCCATTCAGCGTCCCGCTTCCTTGGCGCGGCGATAGACCTCGAGCGCCTGCGGCATCAGCTGCGCAAGCCGCGAGGCGCGCGTCTCGTCGCTCGGATGGGTCGACAGGAACTCGGGCGGCTTCGCGCCGCCGAGCGACCCCATCTTGCGCCAGAACTCAACCGCAGCGCGCGGGTCATAGCCCGCGTCTGCCGCGATGAGAAGGCCGATGTGGTCGGCCTCGCCCTCCTCGCCGCGGCTGAAGGCCGTCTCGCCGAGCGCACCGTAGGCGACGGCGGTCGCCTCGACGAGCGCGGGGTCGACCTCCCCGCTCGCGGCCGCGACGCCGAACACGACCTGCGCGGCCATTCCGCGCGAGAGGCGCTCTGCGCCGTGCCGCGCGATCGCGTGCGCGGCTTCGTGGCCAATCACGACCGCAAGTTCGTCGTCCGTGGTGGCGACCGTCAGGAGACCCGTGTTCACACCGCTCTTCCCGGCAGGAAGCATCCACGCGTTGACCTCGGGCGTGTCGATGAGCGCGAACTGCCACGCGAACTCCGCGCACGCATCGGGATAACGGCGCACAGACGCCTCGGCGATGCGTTGCCCGACCCGCTGCACGCGGGCGAATTCAGGGCCGCTGGTGACGACCTTTGCGCCCGAGAGCATCTCCTCGAACGCGGCCTCGCCGAGACTTCGCTCGGTGTCCGCCGAGAGCGCCACGAACTGCCTGCGCCCCGTCTCGGGCACTGTGGCGCAGCCTGTCGTGGCGAGAGGAAGAAGCGCAGGGACCGCCGCCGCGAGGAGCGCTCCGCCAAGTGCGCGTCGCACGCGGGCCGAAACGGCACGCGCGCGCGCCAACCCGCGCTCGAACAACGGCTTTACCCCGATCACGCCCGTCTGACCGTGCGGTGCGGAACGATTCATGGTGGATCCTCCACTCTGCCTTCAGGCCGATTCCCGGCAAACGGCAGGTATCGACGCAAGGTACCGAGACGCATCACCAATCGTGCGCCCCGACAGCATCCGATCGCGAGGACCCACCGCGCGGCTCGGGTAGCATTCCCCGACGCCCGCGAATCCCTCCGATCGCGGAGGCGACAGGACACACGCCATGCGCATCCCCACCACGAGCACTCCCACCACGAGCATTCCCGCCACCGCCACCCCCTCCGCCTCGACGCGGCGCCGCAGCGCCCCGCGCCGCCGCGGAAAGGCGGCCGTCATCATCCTCGCCGTGCTCGCGGTCCTCTCGCTCCTCGTCGCGGTCGGCGGCACCATCGCCGCCCTCCGCTCTGGTGCGGGCGACAGCCTCGGCGCGCTGATCCGTCAGATGCAGGGCGTCGCGCAGGGCGCGGACGAGTTCGACTGCCCGGGAAGCATCGCCTTCGAGGCCAAGAAGGGCGGCGCGCTCCTCCTCCTCATCCCCGACTCCCAGGGCCGCGTCCCAGATCCGAAGGAAGGCACCGCGTTCAAGGTCACCGTCACCGACGCGACGGGCGGCGCCATCGAAGTCAACATGAACGAGAGCCCGCGCATGGGCAACGGCCAAGGGCAGGCTGAGACGCTCGCCTTCATCGAGTTCCCCGCCGACGGCACCTACACCATCGCGGTCGCCGCCAACGACGGCACGACGACCGCGAGCGTCGCGGTCCTTGCAGGCACGCGCGAGGATTTCGAGGCCCTCAAGAACTTCGCTGCGGCCGCGGGCATCGGCACGGTCGGTGGCTGCTCGGGCGTCTGCGGCCTCGTCCTCGCCCTCTCGTTCGGCATCGCGGCGCTTGTCGTCGGCCTCCGCAAGCCTCGGTCTGCGGAACACGACCCGCTCGCGCTCTGAACGCCATGCCTCGACTTGAGGACGACGCAGCATCCCGCCGCCGCGGCGCCTTCGAGCTCCTGCTCGGGCTCTCGATCCTCGGCGTGATCCTCGCGATCGGCGGTTTCCTCCTCCTGTCGAGGTCGGGCGCCGACGAGACCGTCTCCAGCTTCGGGGACATCATGGACCGCCTTGAAGCGCTCCAGAAGGGCGACGGCGCGGGCGTTCTCATACAGACCTCCGCGCAGGGCCCGATCGAGCTGCCAAAGGGCGAACACCTGATCATCGATGCGAGTGTCTTTGGCCTGTCGAGCGACGATGGCGAACCCACGCCCGACACCGAGAACTCGGGGGAGCCCCTGATCACCGTCTCGATCCGACGCGCGGCCGGCGACGCCACGGTCGGTGACCCGATCGCGGTCGAGCCGATGGCCGAGGGACTCGCCGCCCTGGTCGTCCACCGCCTCCCGCTCCTTGGATTCGTCGCGATCCCCGAGGATGGGCGCTACACCGTGGCGCCCGAGGCACGGCCGGGCGCACAGCCCTCCGCGGCGGTGCGTCCGACGACGCTGGCGCTGCTTCCATCGACACGCGAGGAGTTCGAGGCGACGCGCGGCTTCATGCGCTCTGTGGTGACCGCCGTGTTCGGCGCCTGCGGCATGGTCGTCGGCCCGATCGTCGCGATGGCCTGCGGCATTCCAGCGTTGATCGTGCGGTTCCGCCGCGGCGGCGCCAACGCCCGTCAGTACGACGGGTCGTAGACCTTGCTGCGCACCCACGCGTCGATGTCGCGCGGGCGCTCGACGCGCGCGAAGCCGCGGTCGAAGATGAGCTCCGCGACCTCGACCGCGACGGCGACCGCAGACTGGTGGATGCGCTCGAGCGGCGGATAGATCAGCCCCACCGAGAGTTCAGCGTCGGTCGTGCGCTCTGCGAGCGCCTCTGCGGCCTTCAGGAACATCTCGTCGGTCACTCGGCTCGCTTCGGTCGCGTACACAGCCATGCCGACGGCGGGGTAGATGTAGACATTGTTGCCCTGCCCAGGCACCAGCACGCGTCCATCGAGCTCGACGGGCGGGAACGGCGAGCCCGAGGCGAAGATCGCCGCGCCGTCGGTCCACTTCCACGCCTGCTCCGCCGTGCACTCCGACTTCGAGGTCGGGTTCGAGTACGGAAAGATCACAGGCCGCTCGCAGCATGCGCGCATCGCCTCTACGACCTCCTGCGTGAAGGCCTGCGGCTGCGTGCTCGTCCCGATGAGCACGGTCGGCTTGAGCGCGCGCACTGCCTCGGGCAGGGTCTTGTGCAGCTCGCCCTCGCGCACGAACGCCTGCTGGTGTGGCTGGATTCCCGGGTTGTCCTTCACGACCACGCCCTTCGAGTTCATCAGCCAGATGCGCGCGCGCGCGTCCTGCTCCGACACGCCGCGCTGCATCATCGCCTGGACGACGAGGTCCGCGATCCCCGTCGCCGCACTGCCAGCGCCGAAGAAGAGATAGCGGTGGTCGACGAGCGCGTTCCCAAGCGCGCGGCACGCCGCGAAGAGCCCAGCCACGGCGATCGACGCCGTGCCCTGGATGTCGTCGTTAAAGCACGACACGCGGTCGCGGTAGCGCGCCAAGAGCGGAATCGCCGTCGTGTTGTGGAAGTCCTCGAACTGGATGCACGCGCGCGGATAGACCTGCTGCACGGACATCACGAACTCCTCGACGAAGGAGTCGTAGTCTGCGCCGCGCAGACGCTCCTGACGCAGGCCGGGGTAGAGCTCGTCGGCGAGGAAGCTCTCGTTGTTCGTGCCGACATCGAGCACGACAGGCATGCAGCGCGCGGGCGGCACGCCGCCGATCGCGGTGTAGAGCGCGAGCTTGCCGACGGGAATGCCCATCCCGCAGACGCCGAGGTCGCCGAGGCCGAGGATCCGTTCGCCGTCGGTCACGCAGATGATGCGCACATCCATCTCTGGCCAGTTGCGCAGGATCTCCGCGATGCGGCCGCGGTGCTTGAGCGAGACATAGAGCCCCTTCGGGCGCCGCATGATGTGACCGAACTTCTGGCACGCCTCGCCGACGGTCGGGGTGTAGACGATCGGCATGTGGCGCGGCGCGTCTGCGCGGAGCAGCTGGTAGAAGAGCCGCTCGTTCCGGTCCTGCAGTTCCGAGAGATAGATGTAGCGCTCGAGGTCGTTCGCGCGGCGATCAAGCTGCGCAAGCGCGCGCAGCTGCTGCGTGGCGCTGTCCTCGACCGCATCGGGAAAGAGGCCCGTGAGCCCCAGAAGCTCGCGCTCTGCCTCGCTGAAGGCGGTGCCCTTGTTCAGGCGCGGGTTGTAGAGGATCTCGTGGGCGTCCTTGCGCATGGCGCGGCATTGAAACCGTTCAGCGGGATTCGCGCCATCCACCTTCACGCGACGGATCCGCCGCGTCGAAGACGAGCGAGCCCTCGGCGACGATGAACGCGCGCCCCGCGATCGTGGGCCGCACGGCGCCGTCGGCGCACGCTGCGTAGCGCGCTTCGAACACGCTCCCGATGGCGGATTCCTGCACCCACCGCGCGCCTTCCGCCAGTTCCCCGCGCGCGGCGAGCGTGGCAAGCAGCGCGCTGGTGCCCGTGCCGCAAGGCGATCGATCGAAGGTGCCGTTCGGACAGAGGACGAAGTTGCGGGCGCTCGCCCCGCGCCGCGACGGCGTGAACGACAGCAGCACATGGTCGATCAGCCCGCCGTTCTCTGGGCCCGCGCGCAGGTTCGCGGCGCGGAGCCCCGCGAGGACCGACTCTGCGTACGCCAGTTCCTCCGCGTGCGAGCGCATTCCGCGGCCCGCCCTGCCGCCTGGCGAGAGCCCGTCGTGTCGCGCGATGAAGAACCAGTTGCCGCCCCACGCGAGGTCTCCGCGCGCGACGCCGCCCTGCGCGAGCACGACCTCGACATCGCGCGCGTGCAGCCGCGACGGGACATTGTCGAACGCAAAGCGGCCGTCGTCGAGCGCGGCGACCACGACATCGCCGACGCGCGTCTCGATCGTCGCGTGCATCGGCAGATCGAAGCCGATGTGCCGAAGCGTACGCGCGAGCCCGATCGTCGCATGCCCGCACATCCCAAGCGGCGCGCTTGCGTTCCAGAAGAGGACGCCGCACGACGCGCCCGCCTTCGACGGACGGCATGCGAGCGCGCACACGGTCGCGTCGGCCGCGCGCGGATTGGCGGCAAGCGCGAGGCACTCGGGCGGGATCACGAGCGCGCCGTCCACCGACCAGTGCGCGATGAGCTCGGGAAGCGTGAGATGGAAGAGCCCGCCGTCGGGCGCCAGCAGCGCGCGCGTGGGCTCGCCTTCCGTGTGGCTGTCGACGAATCGCTCGATCTTCACGCGCGCAGGATACTGCGCGGCGCGGTCGTCGACGCGATACGCTGCGCGGATGCAGGCTTTGAACGATGTCGGTTCACCATTCCGCGGCGTGATCCCCGCGATCGTTTCCCCGTTCCACGACGATGGTGCGCTGTGCGCCACGCGCCTTGGCGACCTCGCGCGACGCATGCTCTCGGCAGGCTGCACGGGCACCGTGTGGCCAGGCTCGCTCGGCGAAGGACAGACGCTCTCGTTCGACGAGCGGGTCGAGGGCTGGAAGGCGATCGCCGCCGCGAGCGAAGGCAGCGGCAACGCGTTCGCGACGATCTCCGCGGCGTCGACGCGCGAGGCCGTGCGCCAGGTCGAGAAGGCGGCCGAGATCGGCATGCGCGGGTGCATGATCCTGCCGCCGTATGTCCACAAGGGTCCGTGGCACGAATATCGCGCCCACTTCGAGGCGATGCTCTCGGCCGCTCCCCTGCCGATGATGCTCTACAACAATCCGCCCGCGTACATCGTCGATGTGAGCGCAGAGCAGGTGTTCGACCTCGCGGAGAAGCATGCGAACCTCGTCGCCGTGAAGGACTCGACGGGCGACGCGCGCAAGCTGACCGCGCTCGTCGCGGGCAACCGCGGGCGCACGCGCAAGGTCGGCGCGCTCGTCGGCCTCGACGACTGCGCGGTCGAAGGCGCGCGCATGGGCTGCTGCGGATGGATCGCCGGGCTCGCGAACGCGCTGCCGGAGGAAAGCGTG
>JBIKTI010000515.1:0-2531 GCA_044348205.1 Phycisphaerales bacterium
GCGACTGCTGCAGCGTCTGGGTCTGCCGGAGGCCCTGATCGCCGGGCTGCTGGGCCTGGCGATCGGCCCCTTCAGCCCCCTGCAGCTGTTTCCGGAGCGGGTGTATCAGGTGTGGAGCCAGACGCCTGGGGTGCTGATCTCCCTGGTGTTCGCCACCCTGTTTCTGGGCCAGACCCTGCCCAGTCCACGCCAGCTGTGGCAACGCAGCGCCAGCCAGGTGGCCTTCGGCATGGTGCTGGGCTTCGGCCAGTACCTGGTAGGCGGCCTGGCCCTGCTCCTGGTGCTGCAGCCCCTGCTGGGCACCAATCCATTGATGGCCTGCCTGATCGAGGTGGGATTCGAGGGAGGTCACGGCACCGCCGCCGGCATGGGTCCGAGCTTTGTGGAGCTCGGCCTGGCCAGCGGCGAGGCCCTCGGCCTGGCCATGGCCACGGTGGGGGTTCTGGCGGCCGTGCTGATCGGCAGCACCCTGGTGGTGATCGGCCGGCGTCGCCGCTGGCTGGTGAGCACGGGGACACCAGGTGGCCCGCACCTCCAGGCTCGGGAAGAGGATCCCAGCCGGAGACACCAGTTGCCACAAGGGCCCTCGCCAACGATCGATGCCCTCACCGTGAACCTGGCCCTGGTTGGCGCGGCGGTGGGATTGGGGGTGCTGTTCAAGGAGGGGCTGGTGGCCGGCTGGCCCCTGCTCAAGGCGGTGCCCCTGTTTCCCCTGGCGATGATCGGCGGCCTGCTGGTGCAGCTGGTGCTGCAGCGGGCCGGGAGGCCCCAGCTGGCCAGTGCGCCGCTGCAGCACAGCCTCGGCTCGCTGGCCATGGATCTGCTGATCACTGCGGCGATGGCGAGCCTCAACCTGCCGCTGCTGGAGGAGGCCTGGCTGCCGTTCACCGTGTTGGCCGTGGTCGGGCTGGCCTGGAACCTGGCCGTGTTCTGGTGGCTGGCGCCGCGCCTGTTTGCCGATGCCTGGTTTGAGCGGGCCATCGCCGACTTCGGCCAGGGCACGGGCGTCACCGCCACCGGCCTGCTGCTGCTGCGCATGGCCGATCCCTTCGGCCGCAGCGGCGCCCTGGAGGCGTTTTCGTTCAAGCAGCTGGTGTTTGAACCCTTCCTGGGCGGCGGCCTGGTGACCGCGTTCGCGCCCATCGCCCTGGTGAGCCTGGGCCTACCGCGCTGGACGGCTCTGGCCGCCCTGCTCACCCTCGCAGCGGTGGGATTCGGGCTGGCGGTGCGGTCCCAGACTGCGGATTAGGGCTGCAGCCTGCGGCCCAGCTAGCTGAGACCTGCGCCTAACGCCCCGTAGTGGCGCAGCCGCATCTGGCCAGCCACGCGCCCCATCTCGGCGTCCGTGAGCAGGGGCGGCTCCCCCAGCTGCAGGGCCGTTAGATACATCTGTGCCAGGGATTCCACTTCGATCGCCAGGGCCAGTGCCTGCTCGAGCGTGGCAGCGAGGGTCACCTGGCCGTGGTGGGCCAGCAGACAGGCCATCCGCCCATCCAGTGCCCCCACCGCCAGATCCGAGAGCTCCTGGCTGCCGAAGGTGGCATAGCCGGCGCAGCGGATATCTGGCCCGCCAGCCTGCACCACCATGTAGTGAAAGGGCGGGATGCCGCGCCCATGGCAGGCCAGTGCCGTGGCGTGAATCGAGTGACAGTGCACCACCGCTCCGATCTCGGGGCGCTGGTGCAGCAGGTCGGCATGCAGGCGCCACTCTGAGGAAGGAGCTCGCTGACACTCGCGGGACGAGGGGAGTGGCTGTCCCTGGGAATCGATGGCCACCAGGTCCGCGGGGCCCATCCGGTCGTAGGGCAGGGAGCTGGGGGTGATCAGCAGACCGCCGGGAACCCGCAGGGAGAGATTGCCCGCTGTACCGCTGTTGAGACCGGAGGCATGCAGCTGGGCTGCCGCGGCCATGAGCCGGCTCCGGGCCTGCTGCTCGGGCGTCATCGAGCCGTCATCCGTCATCGAGCCGGCCGGCGCATCAGCACTCACGCTACGGACATGGCCAGGCAGGGCTGCCGGCACCCGCCGCGCTGGCTAGGGATAGGGCCCATCGTCAACCGGTTGGCCATGGCCCTGCGTACGAGCCTGTTTCTGCTCACCAATCTGGTGGTGGTCGCCACCATCGGCGTGTTGCTGGGCCTGGTCGCCGCCCTCGGCTGGCTGCCCCCCGAGCTGCCCCTCACCCCCATCCTCCTGAGCTGTTTCGCATGGGGAGCAGGGGGCTCATGGCTCGCCCTGCAGTGGTCGCGCGAGTCGGCGATCCAGGCCATGGGGGTGGAGCTGGTCGACGGCAGCTCCGGCCCTGAAGCGCGCTGGCTGGTGGCCACGGTGACCGATCTGGCCGAGAAGGCCGGCCTGCCGATGCCGCAGGTGGGCATCTACCCGGGCGGGGAGTTCAATGCCTTCGCCACGGGACCAGGACCCGATCGCGCCCTGGTGGCGGTTTCCAGCGGCATTCTCACGGGCATGCCCACCAGCGAGCTGGAGGCGGTGCTGGGCCATGAGCTCAGCCACGTGGCCAATGGCGACAT
>JBIKTI010000478.1:0-2531 GCA_044348205.1 Phycisphaerales bacterium
GCGACGCGGCTCGGCGGGTGGACCCTCTTCGCGCACGACGCGTCGCAGCGGCGCAAGCGGGACACGGAGGGACGGCAGTCTGAGCGCGTTGCCTCGATCGCGATGCTTGCATCTGGTCTCGGTCACGACCTCAACAACACGCTGCTTCCCCTGCGTGCCCATCTCAACGCGCTCCTTCGAATCGTCGAGGACGGCATGCGCGAGCGAGCACGGCCACACCTGTCGGCGATCCGCGAGGGCCTCGACTATCTGCAGCAGCTGGCCGACGCGCTTCACTTCCTCGCGACCGACTCCGATCATGGGTGCGAGGTCGCGGAGTCCGCGCCGGATGAGGCCGCGGCGACCGATCTACACGGCTGGTGGCGCGACGCGGGTCCGCTCCTGCGCGGCGTGATCGCGCCCCCTGGAGCGCTCGAGGTGCTCGTGCCCGAGGTGCTTCCTCCCGTCGCGATGCGCATCGATGCGCTGACACGGGCGGTTCTCAACATCATGACCAACGCAGCGGAGTCGATGCCGCGCGGGCGCGATCCCGCGCTTGCCCGTGTGAGGATCTCCGCCCGCGCGGTCGATGGCGCCGAATCCGTCGTGCTCGAGGTCGCGGACAACGGCTCGGGCATGCCGCCCGCGGTCGAGCGGCGCATCTTCGATCCGTTCTTCACGACGAAGATCCGCGGCCTCGGGTCGGGACTCGGGCTCCCGATCGCGCGAAGGCTCATCGAGGCGGCGGGTGGCCGCATCTCGGTGGAGACGGCGCTCGGAAAGGGCACCATCGTCCGCATCGAGCTTCCCGTCGCGGGGGAATTCCCGCGGCATCGTCCATTGGCTTCGGCCGCCGCGCACGCGCTCGGCGAGTCGAAGGAAGAAGTGCATGGGAACGCAGTGAACCACAAGGTGGAGAACAAGGAGTAGGCAATGGCTGAACATGGATCGGCGGTCGTGGAAGGCGCTGTGGCGCAGAAGTCCCTGGGTGGAAGAGTCCTCGAGATCGAGTCTGCTGCGGGTGCGCCGCTGCGCGCGGTCGCCAGGCGAAGGCAGGCGGAGCCGGGCGGGATCACGCCCATGGTTCGCGACCAGCAGCGCCCGACGGTGCGCGTCCTGTGCGTGGACGACCACCTCGTCCTCATCGAGGGGCTGAAGGCGCAGTTCGCGGCCGACGGGCAGGTGCGCTGCGTTGCGACGCTGCAGAGCGCGGAGCATGTGATCGATGTGGTCGCGGAGCAGCGGCCCGATGTGGTGCTTCTCGACATCGAGATGCCCGGGCCCGATGTCTTCGAGGTGGCGGACAGGCTGCATCACCTGCATCCCGACACGCGCTTCGTCTTCCTGAGCGCGCATATCCGCGACGGCTTTCTCGCGTCTGCATACCGCTGCGGGGCGTCGGGCTACTTCGCGAAGGGCGACGACCTCGAGGAGATCGTCGAGGGGCTGAAGCGCGTCGCGCGATGCGCCGAGGGCACCTTCATCATGGGCTCGAAGGTCCGCGCGCGCTGCCAGCCGCCGAAACTGCGCAACGGCCGGCCCGTCGCCCGCGGCGCCACGCCCGCGGGTCCGCCCGCGACGCTCCTCGACTCGCTCACGCAGCGCGAGCTCGAGGTGCTGCGGCTCATCGGGAAGGGCATGTCGCGCGGCGAGATCGGCAGCGAGCTTGCGCGCAGTCCGAAGACCGTCGACGGCCACCAGGAGCGCATCATGAAGAAGCTGCGCGTCGAGACGCGCGCGGAGCTGATGCGCTTCGCGATCCGCGAAGGGCTCGCGCAGGCGTAGCCGCCGCGCCGCGCCGCGCCTCCGCATCGTGGATGCGGCGTGGCACGATCATCGGGGACCGCTCCGCAGGGGGCGGTCCCTGTTCGCTGCACAGTGGCATCGCGCGGAGCGTGTTCGCTCGACTTTGCGCGGCCGCTCCGTAGGATCGACCGACGCATCGCCCGACGCATCGTGCAACGCCCGCGTGAGGCTTGTGCGGCGGATGAACGCCGCGGTCGCGTCCAAGAAGGAGAAGAGAGATGAGTCAGGACTTCCGCCGCTTCGTCGGCATCGGGTTCCTCGCGGCCGCCATGGCGGGCGCGGCGATCGCATCGAGCGCGGCCACGCCCGTGGGCGCGCAGCAGTCGAACGCGCGCAAAGGCAGCGCCGCCGCACAGGATCCCGTCGTGAAGCAGCGCGCGGGCGACCGCGCGAAGCTCGACCAGATCGGCGAGACCTGCTGGGCCGACTTGCGCGAGAAGCGCATCTACATCGCACACACGGCGCTCGGCCGACAGATCGTCGAGGGCGCGCAGGAGGTCCTGCGCGGTTCGCCCGAGATCGGGCTCGTCGTGCTGCCGCGCGAACTCGACGAGCGCGATGTCCGCCAGCGCGTCCGCGACGGCGACGAGAAGGCGAGGCTCTTCGAGCATGCGGGCATCTATCACGGCGAGGCGGAGCACGACGGCGAGCCCGAGGACAAGATCGAGGCGTTCGAGGAGTTCCTGCTCTCGCCCGACGGCGCGTCGGTCGACATCGCGGTCCTCAAGTTCTCCTGCTCGGACATC
>JBIKTI010000105.1:0-7419 GCA_044348205.1 Phycisphaerales bacterium
ACATCTCTGCGCGGATCGCGGCGAACACGACCGCGCGCGGCTTCGTCAGGACGAGCGTCCAGCCGCCGCTCTCGATGCGCACGCCCGCCGCGAGAAGCGCCTCGCCTCCATCGGGGGAGGCTGATTCCCGCAGGAATCCGTCGCGATCGGACTCGCGCAGGAAGGGTAAGAGCATCTCGCCGAAGCGCGTGTCGGACACGGCGCGCGTGCGCAGCGCGTCGGAGCCCGCGGAATCCATCGTCGCCGCGTCGATCGGCGCATCGGTGGTCGCGACGATGAAGCGGCCGCGCGAGGAGACGAGGAACGCATCCGCGCCGACCGCCGCTGCGCATCCGCGCACGAGCGCCTCGATCGCCGCGAGGCTGCGGTCGGTGCACCCGACGCCCTTGAACTTCCCGTCGATCACGATCGGGTGCGACTGCTCGACGATCAGCTGGCCGTCGTAGAGATAGGGCTCGGTCACGAGCGTCTGCGCGCGGCCTGTCTCCGCGAACGCGCGGCGCACGCCCTCGTAGTAGAGGCCCGTCTCGTAGTCGACGAGCGGCTTGATGGCGATCGCATTTCCCTTGGTCCAGTCGCGGAAGACATAGGGAATGAAGCGACCGCTCTTCTCCATCCACTCCGCGGGAAGCGCCCCGTCGCCCGACCCCGACGCTGCATCGCGCCCGTCCGCGTTCGGCTCGTAGGCGATCGAGACAGCGGTGATGTTGGGGTCCGCCGCAAGCTGCGCCTTCAGCGTCTCGACAGACAGCCTCCGCTCGCCGAAGAGCCCGCCCGCCTGCTGCGCCGCGAGCGTGCGCGCGGCCGCGATCGCGAGCGCGTTCGACTCCTCGATGCGCGCCGCGGCGAGGTAGGCCTCGCGCAGCAGCTCGTCCTGCGCAGCGCGCTCGAGGTGCGCGAACTTGTCCGCGGCGCCCCACGCGATGATGCCCGCCATCAGGAGCGCGCCGGGAAGTACCCCGAGAAGCAGCAGCTTTCCCGCGAGCGAGCGCGAGAAGGGAATGCGGTTCTGCGTGATTTCGCCGCTGGCCATCGGGCGCCGATGGTAATCGATCGGGCGTCCGCAGTAGGATTCGAGGCATGACCCCGAGCACCTCCGACTCGTCGGCGCCGCAGAAGCCTGGCGTCGTCTCGCGCTTCCAGTCGATCCCCGACACGCCGGGCGAGCCGAACGGCTTCATGGCCGATGGCTCGGTGATGGCGCCGTTCAACCTGCTCGACTGGGTCGCCGCGAACAGCGGGCACTTCAAGCCGCCCGTCGGCAACAAGTACCTCTACTCGGGCCGCGACTTCTTCGTGATGATCATCAAGGGCCCGAACGCGCGCAACGACTTCCACCAGGTCGACAGCGAGGAGTTCTTCATCCAGTTGAAGGGCGATGTCCATGTGAAGACGATCGAGGACGGGGTGGTGAAGATCCACACGATCCGCGAGGGGGAGGTCTTCTTCATTCCGCCAAATGTGCCGCACTCTCCGCAGCGCGGGCCCGATACGCTCGGCCTCGTCGTCGAGCGCCGCCGCCCCGAGGGCGAGCCCGAGCACATCATCTTCTTCTGCGAGAAGTGCAACTCGCTTGTCTACGACAAGGTGTTCGACTGCAAGGACATCGTGCAGCACTTCGCGCGCGCGATGGAGGAGTTCTGGGCCGACCCGGTGCTCTCCACGTGCAAGAAGTGCGGGCATCGCATCACGAAGCCGTGACGATTCTTGAGCGGTCGCGGCTGCGGCCGCTCCCTCTGGTGTAGGCAGCGCGATCCGGTGTAGGCGGCGCGATCTGGCGTGCGTGACGCGCTACGGATTGCTCGCGCTACAGCTCGACCTGCGCGCCGAAGTCGACCACGCGGTCGGGCGGCAGGTTGAACGAGCGGGTCGCGTCGGCGGAGTTGCGCGCGAGCATCGAGTAGAGGCGCTTGCGCCAGCCCGCCATCTTGGCGTCGCCCGAGGGCACCACCGAGGTGCGGCGCGCGAAATAGGTCGTCTGCTCGGGATCGAAGCTGAAGCCGTACTGCCGCGCGCGCTCGAGAAGCCGCGGGATGTTCGGACTTTCCATGAAGCCGCAGAGCGCCGTGATCTTCCACACGCCGTCGGGCAGCCACTCGACGCGCACCTGACGCGCAGCGGGCACGACGGGAAGATTCGACGAGACGATCGTCATCAGGACGACCTGCTCGTGCAGCACATGCGCGTGCTCGACGAAGTGCCTGAGCGCGAGCGGCGTGTTGTAGTTCGTCGTGAGGAACACCGCGGTCCCAGGCACGCGCGGGATCGCCTCGGTCCACAGCTTCGCAAGGAAGTCGTGGATCGACTGCGTCTCCTCGGCGAGCTTGCGGCCGACGATGTAGGTTCCCTGCACCCAGGTCGACATGACCACGAAGGCCATGATCGCGATCGCGAGCGCAAACCAGCCCCCCGAGAAGAACTTGAGCATGTTCGCGCCCGCGAGCAGTCCGTCGACGACCAGGAAGCTGCCGGCGATCAGGATGACCCACCGCCTGCGCCAGCGCCAGAATCGCCGCGCCACGGCGGCGAAGATGATCGTGGTGATCATCATGTCGAGGGTCACGGCGATGCCGTAGGCGGCCGCAAGCTCCGACGACGAAGGGAACAGCAGCACCGTGAACAGGCACGACACCAGGAGGATGCCGTTGAGCGAAGGGATGTAGATCTGCCCTTCCTGCTCGCCGCTCGTGTGGATGGTCTCGAGCCGCGGCAGCATGCTGAGCCGAATGGCCTGGCGCGCCAGCGAGAACACGCCCGAGATGAGCGCCTGGCTTGCGATGACCGTCGCCGCTGCGGCGAGCGCGATCATCGGGTAGACGAGGAGCTCGGGGACGAGCTTCCAGAACGGATGGAAGTCCTCGGGAACGGTCCCGCCGCTTGCGTCGAGCACGTTGAGGAGCAGCGCGCCCTGCCCGAAGTAGTTGAGCACGAGCCCGGGACCGACGAGGAGGTACCAGCCGAGGCGGATGGGCTTGATCCCGAAGTGGCCCATGTCGGCGTACAGCGCCTCGGCGCCCGTCACGCAGAGCACGATCGAGCCGAGCAGCAGGAACACCTCGATCGGGTGCTCCTGAATCAGCCAGATCGCGTACATGGGGTTGAGCGCGCGCAGCACCTCGGGGCGCTCGAGGATGGCGATCAGCCCGAGCACGCCCAGCGTGGTGAACCACACGCACATGATCGGACCGAAAAACTTGGCGATCTTCGCTGTGCCGAACTGCTGGAAGTAGAAGAGCCCGATGAGGATGACGAGCGTCAGCGGGATCACCGCCGGCTTCAGCGCCGGATTCTGGTACTCAAGCCCCTCCATCGCCGAGAGCACCGAGATCGACGGCGTGATGACTCCGTCTCCGAAGAGGAGTCCCGCGCCGAAGATCGCGATCATCGAGAAGTAGAAGCGGCTTCGGCGCGACTGCGCGCTCAGCCCGCGCGGGATCAGCGAAAGGAGCGCGAAAGTACCGCCTTCGCCGCGGTTTGACGCGCGGGTGATGACGAAGATGTACTTGATGTTGACGACGAAGACGAGGAGCCAGAAGACGATCGAGAGGATCCCGCGGATGTAGACCTCGTCGACCGACTCCCCGTGCTGACGGAGGTGCGCGAACGACTCCTTGAGGGCGTACAGCGGGCTGGTTCCGATGTCCCCGAAGACGACTCCGATGGCACCGATGGCAAGCGCCGCGTAGGCCTTGGGGGAGAGGTGCTGGGCTCTGCTGTTTGACACGGCTGAGTCGCGAAGTGTACCTCTCCGATGGATTGAAGTGCACGCGCGGCAGCACGGCGAGGAAGCGGATAATGTGCGCGCCTTCGACCGATGCGCACGATCGACCTGCACACGCACATTCTGCCGCCCTCGTGGCCCGATCTCGCGGCGAAGGCCGGAACGCGGGGTTGGCCCGCCATCGAGCACCTCGGGCGGGGCGCCTCGGGCTGCGACTGTGCGCGGCTGACGATCGACGGGCGGCACTTCCGCGACATCGATGCGAACTGCTGGGACGCCGCGACGCGCCTACGGGAGTGCGACGAGCACGGCGTCGACATGCAGGTGCTCTCGACGGTGCCCGTCATGTTCTCGTACCACCAGCCCGCCCCGGCGGCGCTTGAGCTGGCGCGGCACCTCAACGACCACATCGCCGGGGTTGTGCGCGCGCATCCGACGCGGTTCGCGGGGCTTGCGACGGTACCGCTCCAGGACGCCCAGCTCGCCTGCCGCGAGCTCGACCGCGCCATCGACGAGCTCGGCATGCGTGGGGTCGAGATTGGCTCGAATGTCAACGCGTACCGGCGCGGCACGGGCGGCGACGCCGTCGTCGAGCTCAACCTCGATTCGCCCGACCTCTTCCCGTTCTTCGAGCACTGCGCGCGCCGCGGCGCGTCTGTGTTCGTCCATCCGTGGAACATGATGGGCCAGGGCGCGATGCAGAAGTACTGGCTGCCGTGGCTCGTCGGCATGCCGGCCGAGACGGCGCGCGCCGCGTGCTCGCTGATGTTCGGCGGCGTCCTCGCGCGGCTTCCGTCGCTCAAGGTCTGCCTCGCGCATGGCGGCGGCAGCCTCGCGTTCACGATCGGCCGCGTCGCGCACGGGTTTGCCGAGCGGCCCGACCTCTGCGCTGTCGACTGCGCGCTCGACCCACGCGAGCAGATGCGGCGCTTCTACCTCGACACGCTCGTGCACGACCCGCGCGCGCTGCGGTTCCTCATCGACGCGGTGGGTGCGTCGCGCCTCGCGCTCGGAAGCGACTATCCGTTCCCACTCGGCGAGCATGTGCCGGGGTCGCTCATCCGCTCGATGGACGACATCTCCGCGGTCGACCGCGCGCGCATGCTTGGCGGGACGGCGGCCGAGTTCCTCGGTCTTTGAGCGCCGCGGACGCTACGCGCGCATGGCGTTCCGCACGATCTCGGCCGCGCGCCACACTTCGTCGAAGGTGTTGAAGAGCGGCGCGGGCGCGAGGCGAACGATGCCTTCGCCCGCGACGCCGCGCCCCGACTCCCGGTAGTCGCAGGCGAGGCCCGCGGCCTTGAACGCCTCGTAGCGCGCGTGCGCGTCCTTCGCGATCAAGAGCGACAATTGCGCGCCGCGCGCGTGCGATGCGTGCGGCGTGATGATCTCAAGACCATCGATCCCGCGCAGGCGGAACTCGAGGAGCGCGGTCATCAGCGTGCTCTTCGCGCGGAGCCGCGCGATGCCCGCAGCGTCGAACTCCGCGAGGCTCGCGATGAGCGGCGCGACCGCGAGGATCGGCGGGTTCGACAGGCTCCATGCGTCGGCGTGCTGCGTCGGCACGAAGCGCTCCTCCATGCGGAAGCGCGTCTTCGGGTCGTTGCCCCACCAGCCAGCGTGGCGCGGCAGCGTGGTGTCGCGCACATGGCGCTCGTGGATGAATGCACCCGCGACCGCGCCAGGGCCCGAGTTCATGTACTTGTACGAACACCACGCCGCGAAATCGGCGTTCGAGTCGTGCAGCGAAAGCGCGAGGTTTCCCGCGGCGTGCGCGAGGTCCCAGCCGCAGCGCGCGCCGACCGCATGCACCGCGCGCGTGAGGCGCGCGATGTCGAGCGCCTGGCCGGTGCGGTACTGGACACCTGGCAGGAGCGCGAGCGCGAGCGTGTCGCCGAGTTCGACGATCGTGCGCTCGATGTCCTCCTCGCGCAGCGTCCATTCGCCTGCGCGCGGCGCGATCTCGACAACCTCTGCGTTCGCGTCGAGCCCGCGCGCCGTGACATGCGACATGACGGCGTAGGTATCGCTCGGGAAGGCGCCCTTCTCGATGAGGAGCTTCGTGCGCGTGCCGCGGCCGTTGGCATCGGGGCGATAGAAGGTCGTCATCAGGAAGTGCAGGTTCGCGGTGAGCGAATTCATCGCGACGACCTCGTGCTCGAGCGCGCCGACGAGGCGTGCGAGCGGGCCGCGGAGCTGCTCGTGGTAGCTGTACCAAGGGCGGCGTGCGCCGAGATGGCCGGCGACGCCGAGGCGCGACCAGTCGTCGAGCTCCTCGTTCACGAGGGCGCGCGCGGCCAGCGGCATGGGCCCGAGCGAGTTCCCCACGAAGTAGACATCGTCAGGCCGCTTCAGCGGAAGCGCGAAGCGGGCGCGGAAGCCTGCCAGCTCGTCCTGCGCATCGAGAGCGCGGGCAAACTCACGGTCGTGGGAGAGGTCGGCTGCGGTGAGCGTGGCCATGCGCGAAGGCTAGCGAGTTTGGTCTGCCGTGAACGAAGCCTGAGACCACCGACCCACGGCCGCGCAGACTCCAATAGCATGACAGCGTGTCCCCAGGTCGCGTTCTCATCGTCGGCGCCGGCCTTGCCGGCAGTCTCCTCGCCGTCTATCTCGCCCGCGCGGGGTGGACCGTCGAGCTCGTCGAGCGCCGCAGCGACCCGCGCGCGCGCCGATTCGCAGCAGGCCGATCGATCAACCTCGCGATCAGCGCCCGCGGCATCAAGGCGCTTCGCCGCGCCGGCCTCGAAGACGCCGTCATGAAGGACGCGATCCGCATGGGCGGCCGCATGGTCCACCCGGTCGAGGGCGCCGCGGGCTACCAGCCCTACTCCGCCGACCCGACGCGCGCGATCAACTCCGTCTCGCGCAGCGCGCTCAACCTCGGGCTGCTCGACGCGGCGGCCGCCGAGCCGAACGTGACGGTGCGCTTCGACGAGCGCTGCGCGTCGGTCGACTTCGCGAAGGGCGAGGTCACCTTCGTGAACGACGCGACGGGTGCGTCGCGCACAGCGTCCGCCGACCTCGTCGTCGGCGCAGACGGCGCCTACTCCGCCGTCCGCGGCGCGCTCCAGAAGACAGAGCGCTTCAACTACTCGCAGGACTTCCTCGGCCACGGCTACAAGGAACTCCACATCCCGCCCGTCGCAAGCGGCGCGCATGCGCCGTTCGCCATGGAGCCGAACGCGCTCCACATCTGGCCGCGCGGCGAGAGCATGATGATCGCGCTGCCGAATCCCGACGGCTCCTTCACCTGCACGCTCTTCTGGCGCCACGACGGCGCGGGCTCGAGCTTTGCCGCCGTGAAGTCGGGCGCAGACGCGCTCGCGCATTTCCGCACGGTCTATCCGGACGCGGTGCCGCTCATGCCGACATTGGCCGACGATTTCGAGCGGAATCCCGTGGGCTCGATGGTGACGGTGCGCTGCAGTCCATGGACGCGCGGGCGCGTCGCGCTTCTCGGCGACGCGGCGCACGCGATCGTGCCGTTCTACGGCCAGGGCGCGAACGCGAGCTTCGAGGACTGCGAGGCGCTCGTCGACGCGCTCGCCTCGAGCGCGACGGTCGACGACGCGCTGAAGACCTACGAGACCGCGCGCATCGCGAACGCGAACGCGATCGCCGACATGGCGCTGCGCAACTTCATCGAGATGCGCGACCTCACCGGCCGCGCGAGCTTCAAGTGGAAGAAGAAGATCGAG
>JBIKTI010000479.1:0-2521 GCA_044348205.1 Phycisphaerales bacterium
GTGGTCGTCTGCGAAGGGGCGCCATGCGTCCTCGCGCGGGCGCGCGCCGTCGAAGGGCATGGCCACGAACCACACCGACGCCCGCTGCGCCGCGCCAACAGGGCTCCGCTGCTCGACGAGGTCATGCGCGCCGAAGTCCGCGCGGTGCGCGACGCCGACGCCCGCGACCTCGAGCCGCGCGCTTCGGTCGCGGAAGTACCGCCGCGCGCCAGCGGGCGCGGCGCGCAGCCACGACAGGATGTCCGCGCCGTCGACAGGCATCTCGAGCCGCACGAATCCGGGAGCGCGCACGGCCTTGCGCTCGGGCATTCCTGCGAGCCGCGACGCCAGGGCGCGCGCGACGCGCGCGGGCGAGTTCGGCCCGTCGAAGTGCTGGGTGAATCGCTCTGAAGCGCCCGTCGACATGGAAGGCGTAGGGTAGGCGGAACGCGCATGCCGCGCCTTGTCAGCGCGCGCTCGCGGCTTCGTCGATGCGGCCCTTCGGCAACGCCTCGATGAGTTCCGCGATCGCAGCACCGGACGCGACCGAGAATGCATCGGCCACATCGGACGCGCGGTCGCCTCCGATCGGCGCACGGCCGCGTCCTGACATCTGCGCGACCAACGCCCCGCCCGACGCGCGGCGATCGACGAGATAGCCGCGCAGCGTGACGACTGCCACAGGCGCGCCCGCAACGGAGTAGTCGGCGTAGAACGCCTCGATCACGCCGTCGAGTGCGAAGTCGAAGCGGAGCGGCGTGCCTTCGATGCCGACAATCTCGGCGCGGCCAGAGCGCTCGAGCGCACGCGCGATCGCGACCATCATCATGTCGGAGGGAAGCGCGACGAAGCCTGCGGCCGCGTCTGAGCGCCAGGTGCCGTCGGTCGTGCGGTAGAGAAACGGCCGCTCGTCGAAGGGCGGTACAGCGCCGAAGCGCCGCACCTCGATCGACGCGGCCTTCTCGCCCGTGACGGGCGCCTGCTCGGGCGGCGCCAGCATGAAGCTCGCCTGCGGCCGCGTCTCGCGCTCGAAGAGCGAGCACCCGCCCGTCGCCACGACCGCTGCGCAGGCCGCGGCGAAGAGCGTCTGCGCCGCCAGGCTTCGCGCGGTCGCGCGCGGGCCTTCCGTTCCGACTCCGTCCTTCATGGCGTTCTCCTTGCGCGTGCGCATCGTCATCGCCTGCCTCCCGTCGCTGGCGCGCCCGGCGGCAACGGCTCGGGCGGCGAACCGAAGAGAAGCTCGCCAGGATCGCGGCGCGCGCGACCGCTGAGCTCCTCGAGATGCTGCGCCGTGCGGCGAAGCGCATCGACCAGCTGCCTGATCTCGGGGCTCTCGTCGTCGAGGAACCGCTGGATCTGCGCGCCGATCCCGCGATATTCGGCGACGGTCGGACCGATCTCATCGACCACGCCGCCGAGGCCGTCGACGATCCTGCGCACTTCATCAGACGCCAGCATCCCGTCGAGCCGTTCCGCGGCCTCGCGCGCGCTCGTCATCAGGCGGGGAATCTCCGCAAGCGCCGTGCGCAGGTCGGTCGAGCTCCCGTCGAGGCCCTCGCGGATCTCGCCCGTGAACGCGGACGCGTTCGCAAGCGTCTCGGTGATCGCAGGGTCGTCGAGGATCGCGCGCAACCGCGCGTTCGACTCGCGCAGCTCCGCGATGAACCTCTGGCTCTCCGCGAGCATCGGGTCGACGCGCCGCGTGACCACGCCGTCGATCCCATCGATCGTCTTTTGCAGCGACCCGCCGATCGAGGAGAAGTCGACCTCCGAGAGATTGGCCGCGATGACCTGAATGCGGTCGATGAGCTGGTCGAGCCTGCTCGGCGCTGCGGGGATATAGGGGTACTGCGGCTCGAACGGCGGCTTCCCGGGCGGAAAGAGCGTCGGGTCGCTCAGGTCGAGGTCGACGAAGAGTCCGCCCGTCAGACCCGCGGAGGTGAGCCGGGCGCGCAGCCCGCGCGCGACGCCGTCGCCGATGCTCTCGGTGAATCGCTCCGACTGCTCTGGCCCGAAGACATCGAGCCGCACCTTCATGCGGATGACGACGGGGCTCGCGAAGTCGAAGTCGTCTGCGCCCGCGGGGTAGAGCCTGTCCGCGAAGCTGATCGAGCTGACCTCGCCGATCGGTACACCTCGGTACTTGACGGGACTGCCGATCTGCAGCCCGTTCACAGAGTCGGTGGTCGAGGTCTCGATCGTCTCGGTGTGCTTGAAGAGCGTGCCCGAGCCGATGGCGATGACGCCGCCGAGGGCGAGCGCCGTCGAGGCGAGCACGAAGACGCCGACCGTGAGTTCGCGCGTGCCGCTCATCGTGCGCCTCCGCGATACCTGTGCGCCGCGGCGCGGCGCGCGTTCTTCGTCGTTCGTGCGTGCTTCGCGTGCATCAGGCCTCCTGCGTGGGGACTCTGTTGAGGAATCGACGGACCCACTCGTCGTCGGAACGGTCGCGCAGCTCGGCGGGCGGCCCGAGCGCCACAAGCCTCCGCCGCGCGCCGTCGAGCATGGCGAAGCGGTGTCCGATCGAGAGAATGCTGGCGAG
>JBIKTI010000092.1:0-7736 GCA_044348205.1 Phycisphaerales bacterium
AGTCTCCGCGGACGCGCCGGGTCGTGCTGCCTGTTCGCACCCGCGGGCGGATACTCTGCGATCGTCACATTCAGGAGCGTCAACTGCGGCGGGTCGATCTGCGCCTGCACCCAGCCTTCCGCCAGGCTCGCCTGGCCTTGCCGCAGGCTCTTCACCTCTGTGCCGACGAGCTTGAGCCCGCACTCGAGCGTGTCGGTCACGGCGTAGTCGAACCGCGCCTTGCGGTTCTCGACCACGGGCTCGCGAGCCTCGTCTCCCGAACGGTTCTTCTTGCGATCGCTCATAAGTCGTGCGTCCTGCGGGTCCTACCTCGGCTCGACCCGCGTCTCTCCCCTCCGTTCACCTCAGAACGAATCGATTCTTTCGCGACCGCCCGAGAAGTCGAGCGGGTTTGAGGGAAACTTTGAGGGAAATGTTGGATCGAAACGCCGTCGAACGCGAAAGTGGCGCAAGATAACGCAACGGGCGGCGTTCAGCGCCGCGTTGCCGCATCTGCGGCAAACGATTGTCCGAGGTCGCGGAAAGGTCCGCGATCCCTCCCGTCCCCTTCTGGGACGGACTCATCTCTCGCCCCGCCTGATCCAGGCGGGGCTCCCCTCGGTCGCCCGACCCAGATCGGGTGAACCACTTGGAGACGGAACGCATCATGCAGCACAGCAGGAAGTCGTCGCCCGACCGCCACGCCTCGCGAACCAGCGAGTCCTCCATCTTCGTCGGAACCGTGCAGGCGGGCGGCATCGCCCGCTCGGCCGCGGCAATCCTCGCAGGTTCCCTCGCGCTCGCGGTGCTCTCTGCGCCAGCGTCCGCCCTTGCGCAGGTCACCCCCGGCTCGATCGACGGCATCGGCCGGATCGACCCGATGGACGCCCGCGATGCGTTCCTCGCTGAGCACCCAGGCAGCGGCATCTATGAGCGCGACGGCTTCCCTGGAATCGTGAGCCGCGTCTACGGCGCGGCCTTCTCGCAAGGCACCGATCCCGTTGACAGCGCGGAGCGGTTCCTTGCGGAGCACGCTGCCATGCTCGCGGTCGACCGCGGGCAGCTCCTCTCGGTCGGCCCGAACGGCGATGGCACCCATGTGCTGCCGATGGGCTACGACCGCAACGCCGACTTCTACCGCTTCTCGCTCGTCGGCTACACGCAGCATGTGAACGGAATCCCCGTCTTCCGCGGCGATGTGCGCCTCCTCGTGCGCAACGAGCCCGGCTACCCGCTCGTCCTCGCCTCGAACGGCCTGAAGGATGTGCGCGAGTTCGCTGCGACCTTCAAGGGCGCTCCTGTCCCGCCGTCGAAGCTCGACCTGCGCAAGGCCACGCGCCTCGCGCTCAACCAGTTCGGCCCGGGTGCAGCCGTCAGCGAACAGGAGCAGGTGATCTGGGCGGGCTACGAGGAGATCGCGGCCGACAAGCCCGTTCTCGCCGTGAAGTTCGTCGTGCAGGGCCCCGGCGTCTTCGCCCGCGACACGATGCAGAAGATGCTCTATGTCGCCGACGCAGCGACGGGCCGCATCCTCTTCCAGGAAGATCAGATCATCCACGCGGATGTCAATGTCACGGTGCGCGGCCTGAAGACCCAGGGCATCGCGGCCGACGCGTGCGCCCCCGAGGCGTCTGAGCCCTTGCCGTACGCGAAGATCACCTACAACGGCGTGAATGTCTACGCGGGCGTCGACGGCACCGTCACCGTGCCGAACGCAGCGGGCGCAAGCATCAGCTTCAACTCGACCGTGCAGGGCCGCTGGTTCTCCATGATCGACAACGCGGCGAGCACCACAGAGAGCTCGCTCACGCTCTCGAGCACGGGCGGCAGCCTCGATTTCGTGCACAACGGCGTGAACGGCTCGACCGTGCAGGACGAGAGCAATCGCTCGCAGGTCAACACCTATGTCGAGGCGAACCGCGTGCGCGACTACCTGCTCGAGTACGCACCGAGCTTCCCGACGATCCCCACTCAGTTCGACTTCCCCATCAAGGTGATGGTCACGGGCACCTGCAACGCGTTCTACGACGGAGCGTCGATCAACTTCTACCCCGCTGGCGGCGGCTGCAACAACACGGGCTTCAGCGCCGTGGTGCACCACGAGTACGGCCACCACATCGTGAACCGCGCGGGCTCGGGCCAGGGCGCCTACGGCGAAGGCTACTCCGACTGCATCTCCGTGATCGTGACCGACGACTCGCGACTCGCGGTCGGGTTCCAGACCTGCTCGACGGGCATCCGCAACGCCGACAACACCAACCAGTACTCGCCGACCAACTGCTCGACGGCGGGAAGCGCCATCCACACCTGCGGCACCGTGCTCTCGGGCTCCGTGTGGAGCACGCGCGGCTACCTCCTCGCGCAGAACCCCGCGACCTACCGCGACATCATCTCGTTCCTCACCGTCAACTCGGTGCTCCTCCACACGGGAACGGGCATCGATCCGTCGATCACCATCGACTTCCTCACGGTCGACGACAACGACGCGAACATCCTGAACGGCACGCCGAACTACGCTGCGATCAACCAGGGCTTCTCCGACCACAGCATGCCCGGTCCTGCGCTCGCGCTCCTCGACATCGGCTACCCGCAGGGACGGCCCTCGGTCGCATCCCCGTCTGGAACCACCAGCTTCCCCGTCGCGGTCACGGGCATCGCCGCGACGCCGCAGGCTGGCTCGGGCCAGTTCTTCTACCGCCTCGGCGGAACGGGGTCGTTCACGCAGATTCCGATGACGCAGGTCTCGACCAGCCAGTACCTCGCCACGATTCCCGCGGCCCCGTGCGGCTCGCAGATCCAGTACTACATCAGCGCGCAGACGACGGCCGGCGCCACCGTGCGCAGCCCGTCGGACGCGCCCACGAGCGTCTACAGCACCATTGCCGCGACGGGCATCGCGTTCCCGTTCGTCGACACGGTCGAGACCAACCTTGGTTGGACGCTGGGGATCCCCGCGGACACCGCAACCTCTGGTCAGTGGGTTCGCGTCGACCCCGTGGGCACGACGAGCAATGGCGCGGCGGTGCAGGCCGAAGATGACGCGACTTCCGCCCCCGGCACGATCTGCTTCGTGACGGGACAGGGCGTCGTCGGTGGCGGCGCAGGTGCCGCCGATATCGACGGCGGAACGACGACCCTGACCTCCCCCGCCATGGACGCGACGGGCGGCGAGGCGTTTGTCAGCTACAGCCGCTGGTACTCGAACGCACGCGGCGCAGCGCCGAATGCGGATGTCTTCCGCGTGCTCATCTCGAACAACAACGGCACGAGCTGGGTTCCGCTCGAGACCGTCGGCCCAGGCGGCGCCGAGGCAGACGGCGGCTGGTATGCGAAGGAGTTCCGCGTGGCGGACTTCGTGACCCCCTCCAACCAGGTCCGTCTGCGCTTCGTCGCAGAGGACACGGGCTCGGGTTCGCTCGTCGAGGCCGCGATCGACGAGGTGCGCATGCGCGTCCTTGTCTGCGAGGCGTCGACCCCGGGCGACATCAACGGCGACGGCGCGGTCGACGGTTCCGACCTCGCCGCCCTTCTCTCGACCTGGGGCCAGAACGGCGCCGCCGACATCAACGGTGACGGCACGATCGATGGCTCCGACCTCGCCATCCTGCTCTCGAACTGGGGCTGATCGCCCCGCTTCACCACTGCAAGTCCCGAAACCGCCCGAACGCCCCGCGTTCGGGCGGTTTCGCTTGGTGGGTGACCACGCAGAAGCCCTTGCCCGATGCGGCGGCTTCCGCTATCTTTCCCGTCCGCTCGCTGCGCCCCCAAGCCGCAGCGGGAGGCCACCTGCCCAGGTGGCGGAATTGGCAGACGCGCCAGCTTGAGGTGCTGGTGGTGTAACAACCTTGGAGGTTCGAGTCCTCTCCTGGGCATTCCGAAGCCCCGCCGCAAGGCGGGGCTTTTCTTTAGCGCTCGCAACTGGCGTTGCGCGGAGGCTGCGCCTCAGCCCGACGCCTTTGCTCGCTTTGGTGCGAGTGACGCACATCGGAGTCGGCGAGCCATGAGTGCCCGCAGACGCGAGTCTGCGGAACCGTTCGTGTCGGAGTCGACGGCTGACATCATCCGTTCCTTGGACTTCTTCCAAGGGCACCCGTGCGTGTCGTGTCGGACGGTTCGGATCGTCGGAGTCGACAACCATGGGTGCCCGGGGACGAAGTCCCCGGAACGCCAACCCATCGGAGTCGACGGCTGACATCATCCGTTCCGCAGACTCGCGTCTGCGGGCACTCATGGTTTCGGCCTCCGTTGGCGTGAATCACGATTCTTCGGAGTCGACGGCTGACACCATCCGTTCCTTGGACTTCGTCCAAGGGCACCCGTGCGTGTCGTGTCGGACGGTTCGGATCGTCGGAGTCGTCAACCATGGGTGCCCGGGGACGAAGTCCCCGGAACGCCAACCCGTCGGAGTCGACGGCTGACACCATCTGTTCCGCATGCTGAAGCATGCGGGCACCCAAGTGTTCCTACCCCACGGCTCCTGTCCCAAAAATCTCGTCCCAAACCTCCATCCCCAGGCTGTCGTGTCGCACACGGCGGTCGCACGCAGCCGCCGCTCAGACTCCGCGCGTGCCAGGATCCCAGATGAGCTTGTGGAGTTGCGTCTGCTGCCTGACAGGCAGGCGATCCTCGAGGATCCACTCTGCAAGCTCTCGCGGGTCGAGCCCCGGGCAGCCGAGGATCTCGAGTCCCTTCTTCTGGGGGAAGGCGGGGCTCATGAGCACGGCCTTCGTGCGCGCGGCGAGCCGATGCTCGCGGATTCGCTCGCGGGCCCACTCGTAGTCGGCGCGATCGACGATCACGAACTTCACCTCGTCGTCGGGCCGCAGATCGTCGAGGTTCGACCAGCGGTTGCGCTCGACCTCGCCCGAGCCAGGTGTCTTGATGTCGAGGATGCGGATCGCCTTCGCGTGGCACGGCGTGATGTCGAGGGCCCCCGAGGTCTCGACGAGCACCGTGTAGCCCTCCTCGCAGAGGAGCGCCAGGAGATCGAACGCGCGCTTCTGCGCGAGCGGCTCGCCGCCAGTCAGCTCGACCACGCGCGCACCCGAGGCGCGCACCTCCTCGAGAAGCGCCTTGATCGTCCGCGGCGCACCCTCGCGGAAGGCATACTCCGTGTCGCAGTAGTGGCAGCGCAGCGGGCAGCCCGTCAGGCGGATGAAGAAGCACGGACAACCCGCCCAGGTCGACTCGCCCTGGATGGAGAAGAAGGTCTCGTTGATGCGCAGTGTCTGCGAGAGGATGTCGTCGGCCTGCGTCGCCATGGCGAACCCGCTGGTCAGTAGACCCACGCCTCGAGCAGCGCCTCGGGCGGCACGCCGCCGTCAGGCGGGGCGATGGGCGCCGTGGTCAGGAGGATCGCGTCGAGCAGGTCGCCCTCCGTGTCCTGGATCGCCTCGACAGCTGTCTCTGACGCGATCTCGAGCCCGTCGCGGCGTAGAAGCCGCACGATCTCCTCGCGCACGGCGCGCGGCGGCTCTCCGCCGCCCTTGTAGCCCTTCGCGGGCCAGCCGCGATGACGCAGGACGCTCGCTGGACAACCCTCGAACACGCGCGTCGACGGCAGCGCGTGCGCCCCCGAACCCGTCGGCATCGCGACGGGCATGATGGCCACGCCCTCGCGCGCGAGCGGCAGGAGGATCTCCGTGATCACCGTGAAGGTCTGCTTGAAGACGCGCAGATTCATCGGTGCGAGCGGCGTGTGGAGCGCGCGGTCGCAGGTGCGCTTCGGCTCGCGGCGCGAGGACTCGCGCATCGCGCCGCGCCACGCACGCGCGTTCGGGAACGAGGCCATCCACTCCGCCACCTCGAGCCAGGTCGGCTCGCGTCCCTCGGGAAGCCCAGAGACGCCCGCAGCGAGGCTCTCCCGCGCAAGGCCGAACGGCGCATCGATCCGCCAGAGGTGCTCACGGCCGTCACGGGCGCACTCGACGATCAGTCGACGCAGTCCGTTGCGATCGACGCGGGGCCGGATGGCCACCACGCTCTTCGCAGCGAGTTCGCGCTCGGCGATGCGGATCTTGGCCGCGCCGCCGCCGTCCGCGCCTGAGAAGTCGATGCCGTGGATGACGATCCTCGAGCCTGGGATGGGAACACTGGTCGGGGCGCTCTTCATCCGATGCCGCAACTTCCGCGAGGCTTTCCGCAGCCGCAGCTCGAGGAATGGACATGCCCGCCCGCGGGCGTGGCCTGCGCGTCGGCCGCGCCGGAGACGCCGAACACCGACATGCGGCGTCGGAAGACGCGGCCTCGACCGCTCGGGTCCTCGACGGGGATGTCCGCGTCCTTCATCGAGCGGAGGAGCTCGATCACCTCGCCGTCCTCGACGGCTTCGTACTCGTAGATGGGCATAGGGCGAAGGATAGCGAGGGCGCGAATCCGAAGTGCCGTACACTGTCTCGATGCGTTCCAACCGTTCACCCCGTCGCTCCAAGAGCCACCTTGGCGAGTTCGCGGACAAGTCGAGAGGCGTGCGCCTGCAGAAGGCGCTCGCAGACGCTGGAGTCGCCGCGCGCCGCGAGTGCGAGGAGCTGGTGCTTTCGGGCGCCGTGACGGTGAACGGCAAGCGCGTCGACACGCTGCCTGCGTGGGTCGACCCCGCGTCCGACCGCATCGAGGTCTACGGAAAGCCCCTGCGCAAGCCCGAGAAGCATGTCTACATCGTGCTCTTCAAGCCCCGCGGAACGGTGTGCACGAACAGCGACCCAAACGGGAGGCCGCGCGCGATCGACCTCGTGCAGCACCCCGAGCGGGCGCGGCTCTACTGCGTCGGAAGACTCGACCTCGACAGCTCGGGACTACTGCTCCTCACGAACGACGGCGAGCTCGCGAATCGACTCACCCACCCGCGCTACGGCGTGCCGAAGGGCTACGACATCACGCTCGAGGGGAGCCTCGACGAGCGCGCCATTGCGGGAATCGAACGCGAGATCTTCCGCGCGAGCCCGGGCGACACGCCTGCGAGGAGCTCTCTCAAGCTCATCGCCCGCGACCGCGAGAAGACGGTCGTTCACCTTGCGCTCTGCGAGCACCGCAACCTGCAGATCCGCCCGCTCATGCTCGAGCTTGGGCACCCAGTGAAGAAGATCCGCCGCACCTCGTTCGGCCCGATCAAGCTCAAGGGGCTCGCCGTCGGCGAGTGGCGCGACCTCACGGGCAAGGAGATCGATCTCCTCCGCCAGGCCTCGCGCGGCGAGTCGCAGCAGGGTGCGCGCAAGCCGAAGGCTCCGCGCCACTCGATGGAGGAGCACGCCGTGCTTCGCGAGGCGAAGGCCGCCGCGCGCGCGGCGGAGACAACCGCTCCCAGCGCGGACAGTCCGCCCGCAAGAGGGTCGGCAACAGAGTCCGCCGCTCGCCCGTCCATCGGGCAGCGCCCACAGTCGAAGGGTGCGCGCGTGTCAGGGCCTGAAACGCGGGGCGGCAACGGTCGTGCGCCAAGCGGCGCCAGATCCGCGAAGAGCGCCCCGAGGTCTGAGGCCCCGAGGTCTGGCGTTCCGAGGTCTGACGCTCCGAGATCTGGCGCCCCGAGGTCTGACGCCCCGAGGTCTGACGCTCCGAGGTCTGGAGCTCCGAGGTCTGGCGCTCCGAGGTCTGAAGCTCCGAGGTCTGGCGCTCCGAGGTCTGGCGCTCCGAGGTCTGGTGCTCCGAGGTCTGGTGCTTCGAGGTCTGGAGCTTCCAGGTCTGGTGCTCCGAGGTCTGGAGCTTCGAGGTCTGGAGCTTCGAGGTCTGACGCCCCGAGGTCTGGCGCTCCGAGGTCTGGC
>JBIKTI010000480.1:0-2509 GCA_044348205.1 Phycisphaerales bacterium
GGTCGATCCGCCGAAGCGGGAGTCGCGGGCACGAGCGGAAGCGGGAGATATCCGTAGCCAAAGAGCTCGCCGCATGTTCCCTGCGCGAGGTTCAGCCCATCGGGCGGCCATACCACCCACGGACTCAGCTGCGCGACGGCGTACTTCCCGAGCGGCTCGTCCCAGTCGCGTCCCTTGCCCGCGCCAGGGCCGTTCGCCCACGCCGCGAAGTCGGGCGCGACGCCACCCATGATGAACTTCGGCGTCGTGGTCGCGAAGCGCGTGTCGCGCCACCAGCCGAGCCCGCCCTCGATGTCGGAGTACATGTCGCCAGGCTTGTCGTTCGGGTCTGGCTTGCCGTCTGCGCCGCGTGCCCACTGCGCGAACATCCAGGTGCCGAAGAGGCCCGACTGGAAGTTCGAGCCTGGATAGCGCTCGAGGAGCGGCCACGCGGCCGCGTAAAGCGAGAAGCCAGCGTTGAACTCCTCTGGCACGCGCTCGACGGGAACGAGCATGTAGCCCGACATCTCCGCACCCGTCGGCGCAGCGGGGCGCGCCGCAGGCTCGGCCGGAAGCGTCGGCACGAAAGCAGGCGCATCCTTCACGACGAGCGAGCGCATGGCCTTCCCGAGAGCTTCGCCGACAAGGAAGTAGGTCTCCGCGTTCCCGAACTCATGGTGGCCGTGCCCGGGATTCGGCGAGTCCTCGGGGTCGCGCACGAACGCGGCCGTCGGCACGAACACGACGCGCAACGCGCCGTCCGCCGACTTGAGCTCCTCGCGCGCAGCCGCCTTGCGCTGCGCCTCGCGCAGCGTCTTCCACTCGTCGGGCGCGTCGACCCAGGGCCCCGTGATTTCGCCGATCACGGCGGGCAGGTCCGCCACGCCGAACTCGGCGCGCACATCGCGGATGAGGTTGACGAGGTTCTCCTCGTATTGCGGCACCGCGTTCTGCGGGTCGCATCCGTCGTTCCATCCGTGGTACCAGACGAATCCCGCGAGCTCGGGCTTCTTGCCGCGCAGCGCTGGAAACTCGTCGTCGATGCGCGACAGCGCGTTGCGAATGTCCTCGAGCATCAGCCGGTAGTAGTGGCCCGCCGCGCCGCCCGACGATGGCGGACGGAAGTCTGCGTAGAGACTCTTGCCGCCCCACGCGGTCTTGACGAGTAGCACGGGCTCGTCGATCGCATCGCCGAGCACGAAGCCGAGCTCGAGCTCGGGACCAAAGTGGTTCGTCCCGCCGTACGGCGTGAAGCCCATGCCGAGCGGCCCCGCCTTCAGCGCCGAGCCCTCTGGCTGGTAGCGCACGAACACATCGTCGCGCGTCTTCCACGAACCATCTGCGTTGCGAAGGTGCGCCACGCGCGCAGCCGTCTCGGGCCGCGCGGCCACCCACGCAAGCGTGCCGCGGCCGCCGTTGTAGTCCTTCGCCGCGTTCTCGCCCACGAGGTCGACCACCGCCTGGCCTTCCATGTTCGACTGGCCCGCGAGGATGAAGACCTTGCAGGTGCGAGGCGATCCGGCAGGTTTCGCATCGTCTGCGCGTGCGGCGCCGATCGTGATGAGGGCAGTCAAGGATACGGATGCCGCGAGGAGCCGTTGATGCATCCGTGCATGCTACGAAACCGAGTGCCGGGGCATCGTCGCGCAGAAGGCCCGCCGAAGGAGGTTCCGGCAGGCCTTCGGGTTCGCTTCGGAACATCGCGGTCTCTAACGCCCTCGCGGACTTCAGCGCCGACGGCGCCGCGCGAGGCCCGCGAGCCCAAGCAGCGCGAACGCGCCGGGTGCTGGGATGCCGTTGGCGCGGATCATGAAGTTGCCGTTGAATCCGCCGGGGAATGGCTCGACCGCACCGATGTTTGGGGCGGCACCGAGGTTGTTCAGGTCCAGCGTGCCGTCCGGCCCCGTGAAGGCGACGTACGAACGCCCCGCAAGCGGAGCCGACAGGTCGACGGCTGCGGGGTAGTACAGCCCATTCGACAGAGCGGTGAATAGAAAGCCAACCGCGAAACTGCTGGCGACGCCCGTGTCGGGAACGGCGACATCGACGAGGGTGTCCGAAAGCGAAGTGATGGTGCCCGAACCCGACCAGACGATGGTTCCGCCCCACGGCGTGCCGCCATTGGCATCGGAGTAGATCTGTGCCGTGAACCCGAGCCTGAGCAGTTCTGACAATCCCGGCAAGCCAAACGAGATGCTGATCTGGTTGATGGCGGTGTCGCCTCCTGCGAGGCTGAACGTGTTGAGAAACACGGCCTGATTTGTGGCGTTGCTGTAGCTCACGCCCAAGGCAACGCTGGTGCCGCCGCCGCCGTTGTCGATCGCGTAGACACTCGCGAGCGAGCGGGTGTCGGCGAGGCCGATCGCGGCGATCAGGGCGATGACGAACGAAGCACTTCGGCTAGGTTCTGTCTGACGGATCCCCGAAGACCAAAGAAGCGCGCGGCGCCCGGATGGCAAGGAGGCGAAACGAAGCTGTATCCGCAGCGATACAGCGAGTTGAAGCCGACGCGGCCAGCCGGGATGCCGCG
>JBIKTI010000481.1:0-2508 GCA_044348205.1 Phycisphaerales bacterium
CCCTACTCCGGGCTTCAGTTCTTCGTTCCCGACAACCTCTACATCCTCGGCACGATGAACACGAGCGACCGCTCGGTTGCTCCGCTCGATCAGGCACTTCGCCGCCGATTCGCGTTTCATCGCCTCGAGCCCATGTCGCCTGCCGACCTCAAGCAGGCCCTTGACGGTTTCGGCGCCTCAGCGCTCGTAGGAAGCGCGATCGACTGCTGGCACGCGCTGAACAAGACGCTCGAGGCCGAACTCGGCGCCGACATGATGCTCGGCCACAGCTACTTCTTCGATGCGAAGCGCTTGAGGGAGCAAGGGAGCGAAGAGGCCGAGGCATTACGCTCGACATGGCGCTATTCGCTGCTACCGCAGCTGTTCGAGATCCTGCACATCGCCAATCGGATCGAACTCGCACAGTTCGGCGAACTGTCGCGGCACCTCGGCGCGTTCGGGCTCGAGATCGAGTCACCGCGGGCATCAGGAATGCATGCGATGCTTCGCGTGAAGGAACGCTCCGGCCCGAACGGTGCAACATGAATTCAATCACGCTGCACGCCTCACCGTCGCAGCGTCGATGCGGGATTGCGGTTCGCGCCAAGGGCGATCTGCAACTGACCGCTGTTATCTTGCCGAAGCCATGGCGATCGAGCGCCGCTGTCAGCAGCAACTCTGCGCTGGCCGTCGCGTGGACGGGATCTCGGCTTTGTCTGACGCTGCATGAGGGAGACCGCGTCAGGATTGACTTTGCGCCCGATGATGCGCGGGCTGCCGACCGCCGCGAGGTCGCTGAAGGATTTGTATGCCCTGCGGCAGCGCCCGCCGATCCCTCATCTGAGCAGGAGATACCTCTCTTCGCATTCAGCGCGCCAATCTCGGCGGTCGAGACCATCAGCCCACGCGAGTCCGTCGATGTCGATGCGATCGTGGACCTGTTCCGACTGTGTGAACTTGCAGGCGTTGATCCGATCGCACAGAGCTCCGGCGATCTAGGCGCGCTTCCCGTCAAAGATGTCTGGCTCCTCGCGTATCTTCAAAATCGGTTCATTCAGAGCACGCTAAACGCCCTTCGCCAAGCAAGACGCGGCTATGTCGAGCGTCGCGAGCGCCTCTCGACCATACGCGGCCGCCCCCGGGGAGACAGCCTGGCGATCGCGCTTGCGACAGGCGAGGCCGTCGTCGAATGCGACTTTGAGGAGTTCGAGTACTCGACACCCTTGCTCCGCACGATCGCGGCATGCCTCGATTCCGTGACCCGGACCAAGCCGTCTGGTAGCGATACGCTAAGGGCGCGAATCGAGAAGAACTGTCGCGACGCGACTTCCCTGAGAATCCAGCTTTCCGAGGTGCGCTCGCTTGAGCCTGGGGCCGCGCTGCTCTTCGCTCGCCGCCACCGCCTCTCGCGTCTTGAGCGACCTTGGGCACAGGCGTTCTGCCTCGCGCCTGCGGTCCTTCGTCGGAGCGCGTTCCTCGGACAGTCCGATGCCCTCAGCGCCTTGCCAGCGGATCTGATGGGTGCCGAGACTACGCAGGACTCTCTACGGATCGAACTCGATACCGCTTTGATTTGGGAGCGGCTGCTGCGAGGCTCAGCGCAACGGATTGGCGCGTTGCGATTGGCTTCCTGCGAGAGCCCGTGGGATGGACTCGTTGGCCAACCGAGACCCGACATCGCGTTCGAGTGGCCGAGGACGGCTGCCGCGGAGCCCATCATTCTCGATGCGAAGTACAAGCTCTTCGACGGAAGACCGACACCCGAAGATGCCTATCAGATGTTCGCATACAGCCATCTTGCAAGGCTGGGTATGCAGGAAGCACGACGGCTCTTCCTCGGATACGTGGCAGACCAACATGACTCTGCTGCTCGGACACACTGGCGCCTGCCTCGCTACGCGCGCCAAGACAAGGTGCTCGGATTGCTCCCGCTTCCATGGCCCACCCGCCGGGACGTGATTTCGGGACGCGCTTACTCAGCACGCCTTGACGCTGAGCTCGATGGCTTCCTCAGACGACTGACGTGAACGCCCCCGCCTACAGTCCGCCCCGCTTGAACCAGCCGTCCTCCGCCGCTTCCCCCGACTCGCATGACCTCCCCGAGCGCGCGCTCATCGCGGTCGCCGTCGCGCATCTGCGCGAGCGGCGCATGCACGCGTGGGGCATGCACGGGCTCGCGCACTGGTGGCGCGTGCGGCACAACGGGCTGCTCGTCGCGGGGTCGATGGGCGCGAGCCGGCGCGTGGTCACGCTCTTCGCGATCTTCCACGACTCGCATCGAGACAACGACGGCGCGGACCGCCAGCATGGGCCGCGCGCGGCGGCGTGGCTCGCGGGCGTGCGCGACGGCCGCGCCGACTGCGCGTGCGCGACCACGCTTGCGACGCTGCGCGCGCTGACCGACGCAGAGTTCGGCTCGCTCTACACCGCGTGCGACCTCCACACCGGCACGCCGCACCACGACGACCCCACCGTCGCCGCGTGCTTCGTCGCCGACCGCCTCGACCTCTCGCGCGTCGGGTTCCGGCC
>JBIKTI010000516.1:0-2505 GCA_044348205.1 Phycisphaerales bacterium
GCGGTTGAGCCGTTGCTGGAAGAGGTCGCTGCCGGCCACCACGCCCACGAATTCGGCAACGGTGAGCTGGGCGTTGCGGAACTGCGATTCGCTGTCGCTGAGCCGCTCGGCCGCAAAGGGCACCCGACCCAGCAGCTGGCGGTAGGTGGCCTCGATCGCCTCCTGCACCTGGGTTTCGCTGGGATCACGTGGCAGTTGCACCGGCTGGCCGAGGCTGCGGCGGCGGTTGAAGCCCTGGGGCTGGCCGCCTCTGAGCGCCTGAACCATGGCCGCGCCGGGCTCACGGGCCGGGCTGCTCTGCACGCCACTGCTGATGGTCTTGCTCCAACCGCCGACTGCGGTGGCGGGCAGCCCGCCGGTTCCCGGAGCGGTGCTGGGCGCTGTGAAGCCTCGACCCAGGCCGGACGGGCTGGCTGGTTTCCAGCTGCGGCTGGGTGCCGGCGCGCTGCGCACACTCTCCGGCCCCTGGGGAGCAGCAACAGGTTTGGCCATTACCTGGCCGCCGGAGATCTTGGCGCTCCAGCCACCGCGGATCACCTGGCGGCCATCGGCCAGGTTGCGGGGGGTGAGTGAGCTGCCGCCGCGGAAGTCGGCGGGCGGGCTCACCTCGGGGCGCTTGCGCCCGCCGGGCTCGGCGAAGGCGGCGGCGTTGAAGGGGGTGCGCAGGGCCGGCACCTGGCGGGCGTTGCGGTCGGCGGCGGTGATGAAGCGCTCGTAAGGAACAGTGTCTTCGCCGAAGGTCTCGTTGTACTCGAGGCTGTTGACCATCTGGTCAACCACCCCATAGAAGCCCTTACGGGCGGCGGTGTCGAAGTAGCTGTCGATCTCCCAGCGGCCGAAGGTTGGACGGCCGAGGAGGCGGCGATGCATCACCTCGATCGCCTTGGTGATGTAGAGGCCGCTCCAGTAACGGCGGCGGAAGGCTCCGCTGCGCGCAACTTGGCGCACGAATTCCCGCAGGCTGATGTCGCCGTTTTCCAGCTTGATCTCTTCCACCTTGTTGCGCTCACCGGCGTAGCCGGCATTGCCGAGCACCTGCACATAAACGGCGTTGATCACCGCCTGGGTGCTGCTCTCGGTGCCTCGCACGCTGGGCTGGCCGCCGCGCCGGGGCACGGAGTTGCCGCCGGTGGCGATCTGGCTGAGGCGCACCACCTTGGGACCCACGCGCCGTGGGCTGGCCTGGCGGAACTGGGGGCTGTCCATCTGACCGGGCTGGCGCATGCCGTTACCGATCAGGATCCGGCGGGTGTCGTAGGTCACCGGCGCCGGTCGGGTGGCCACGCTCGCGGTGCCGGAGGGGAAGATCGCGCCGTAGGTGAGTGCCAGCGGATCGTTGCCGCCGCCATAGGCGTGCTGGTCGGCGAAGGGCTGGCGGTAGGAGGCGTAGAGGGTGACGTACTGGGGGGCGCCTTCGAAGGGGGCACTGAAGCGGAACAGCTTGCGGTTGCTGCCCCAGCCGGCGCTCTCCTGGGCCTCCTCGCCAAGGTCGCGCAGGTAGGGCACCGTTTCCTCGCCGAACACCCGGGCGTACTCCATGGAATTGACCAGGGAATCGACCAGGCCCCTGAGGCCCTGGGCACTCACGATGTCGAAGTAGCGGGTGAACTCCTCGCGTGAGCTAATGCCGCGCCCGAGGAAATGGCGGAAAGCCAGCTCGACCACCCGGCTGTTCACGAAGCGGCCGTAGAACTGCTGCTGATATTCCTTGCTGTGGCCCAGGGCGCGGATGAACTCGCGCATCGAGATGTCACCCTGGCGCACCTGGGTGGCCTCCACCGGGCAGGGCATCTGGCTGTAGGCCTTGGCGATGTCGCGCTCGAACACCTGGCGGTAAGCCGCCCGGATCACCTCGGCCTTCTGGGCGCCGCTGAGACGCGGCCGCATGATGAAGCGCTGCCTGCCATCGGCAGCCAGGGCGTAGGTGGCTGGCAGCTGCAGGCCCTGGTTCAGTGGGCTCCCCAGCCGCTGGCGGGCCGAGGGGGTGGGGACCTCCAGCTCGGCGATCAACACATTGAAGGTGTCAATCACCATCTGGCGCATGGCCGGATCGTCCTTGCACAGGTCGGCTGAGCCGGCCCGCATCTCCTGGAGGGCCACGTTGGTGGCGGCCAGGGAGCAAGCCTTCTCAAGGATGTCGCGGAGGCCGCGGGTGTTCACCACCAAAATGCTGGGATCTCCGGCCACCAGGGCGTAGCCCACGTAGCGCAGGAACCAGGCCAGGTCGCGGATCGACTTCTTCATCCGCGCTGTGCCGTAGCGGGCGACCGAGATCGGCGCGAAGCCAGTGGGAAGAACCACGCGCACGTCGGCGTCGCCGCCGGCTCCCTCCAGCAGGCGGCTGAGCAGGTTGCCTCGGCTGCTGCTGCCGCTCGCACCCGAGAAGGTCTGCACCGAGCGCTGGAAGGCGGCCTGGTCGGCGGCCAGGGGGGTGCCATCCGCGGCGCTGGCAACCGGTGTCAGCGGGGCATCCAGATAGGAGAGCGGTGTGCCGCCCGCGAAGAT
>JBIKTI010000093.1:0-7707 GCA_044348205.1 Phycisphaerales bacterium
AAGGCGTCATCGACGAATCGATGCAGCGCTGGTTCGAGCAGGCGCGGCCGCTTGGCCGCGAGTTCATCGACGCGACGCGGCGGCCCTATGGGCGCGACCTCGACTATTCGCAGGGGTTCGACCTGCTCCTTCCTCACTACTCGGGGCAGAGGCAGCTGGCGAGGACGGCGCGTCTGCTCGCGCACGATGCCGCGCAGCGCGGCGACCGGTCGGCCGCGATCGACTACCTCTGCGCCCAGATGGCACTTGGGCGCCAGGCGGGAAGCGAGCGCGTCGTCATCGGCTCGCTCGTGTCGATGGGCATCGCGCGGCTCGGAGTGAACTCGCTCGACGAGATGCTGGACTATGGCCTGATCGACCGCGATGGCGCCGAACGGCTCGCAGGTTCGCGGGAGGGCCTCGCCGCATCGATGCGCGCGCAGATGGCAGCGTCGATCGAGATGGAGTCGGGCATCCTGGTGCAGGAGGTCGGAAGGCTCGCGGAGCTTGACGATGCGGGGCGTCTCGCGCGCTTCTCGCAGCTCGGCATCAACCAGCCGATCGCGTCCGACGCCGCAAGCGTCGAGAAGTGGAAGGCGCAGGCGTCGAGCTACAACGAGGCCACGAAGGCGGCGGTTGCGAACACCGATCCGAAGGCGATGCGCGGCGCGGTCGAGGCGCTGGCCGCCCGCGTCGCTGCGGGCGAGTTCGGCGACTTCCTCAAGGTGTTCGGCGCGGATCTGAGCCAGGCGCTGTTTCGGCTGGAGATCGTCGAGGCCGAGCTCGCGCGTCAGGACGCGCTGCTCGCCGACATCGTGAGCGGGAAGAAGAAGCCAGAGGACTTCGCGAACGCCGCGCGGCTCTATCAGATGGCAGCGAAGGCTGCGGAGTCGCTGTCGGCCGAGCAGCAGGGCACGATCGAGGCGCTCCGCCTCGCGCCCGACAAGCTGACCGATGCGGACCGGCGCGAAGCCCGCCGTGCCATCGAGGCGCTGCGCGCGAGGGTGATCGCCAACGTCATGCAGGCGTCATCGATGTCGCGCTGCGTCTTCGACCAGGATTCGCACGACCAGACCGACCTCCTTCCGTCGATGAGCGAGGGTCTGCTTGGTGCACTGCGCGTGGCGCTGTTCGACCCGCTGTTGCCGGGCGAGCGGCCCGAGGACGCACCATCCGCGGTCGACGCATGCGTCGCGGTGATCTCGGCGATCCGCCATATCTCGACGGACAACGGGCTCGGACGCGCGCTGGTCGCGCAGCGCGTGGGGCGCGATGTTGCGCAGGCGCTTGTCGAACTCGATGCGAAGGGCGCGCTCGACGCTGGCGCACGCGAGCGCCTCGCGAAGGAACTCGCGCTCCTGAAGTCGGACGATCCGTTCGGCATCCGCGGCGCCATCGACACCGAACGCCTGCGCATCTCGCGCTCCGCGGGCCTGCGGCACGCGGCGGAAGACGACAAGCGCGCGTTCTCGCGGTCGCGGCTGGCGAACCTGTCGCCCGACTCGATCGCGTTCCTCTCTGCAGCGCTCTCGCTTGACCGCGCCGCACTGAAGGCCGCGAAGTGCGACTGCCCGTTCGACGGGCCGATCCTCGATGTGCGGCCGCTCTTCGACATCGAGGCGTTCGAGAAGGCGCTCGCCCAGCGGGAGAAGCTGCAGCAGCGGATCGACGCGGCGATCGAGCCACGCGACGGAGACGCCGGCACCGCGCTGCGCGGAATGACGCTCACGAAGCCCGTGGCCGTCGAGGAGCGCATCGCGGAAGCGCGCGCGGACTTCGCGCGGCTCGCGGCGCTCGTGGAACCAAAGACGACCAAGTGACCGGAGGCATCATGTTCGGACGAACCCGACGCGCCGTGCAGGCGGCGCTGGCAGCGACCACGCTGCCCGACGAGCTCAAGGCCTTCATCGCTTTGCTTGTCGCACGCACGAGACTGCGCCGCGCGGAGCAGCTCGACATCGCCGCGGAATTGACTTCGCACTTCAGCGAAGGGCTCGCAGCGGGGCGGACCGCCGATGCGCTGATCGCCGCATACGGCGATGCGCGCCAGAGCGCACGCGAGCTGCGTGCGAGCGCGATCGCGAAGCGCGGAGCGCTCGACCGCGCGGCGGGCGTGCTCGTGAAGTGGTCGGGCATCGGCGCCGCCGCGGTGTTCGCCGTCTATCTCGGGTCCGCGGCCGCGCTCTACTTCCGCGAGCCCGTGATCTCGTTCGATGGGCGTGCGGCCGTGAACGCGCGTCTGCCGAAGGCGGGGCCTGAGGGGCGCGCGCTCGAGCTCTATGCGGCCGCGCTCGGCGAACGGGGCGGTCTTGCCTTCGGCGACCGGTTGAATCCCGGCATCGATGCGGCGATGGAGGCGCTTGAGCACATCGACTCCGACGAAGCCGCGGCGGCGAGCGTGAGGGAGTTCGTCGACGAGTGGTGGCGCGTCCTCGAGGTGCTTCGCGAGGTGCGGTCGCGGCCCGTCTTCGGCCTCGCGGTCGTGACGAGCTCGACCGACGACGCGACCGCGGTCGGGCTCTTCGGGAAGGATGCGCTCGTCGGTGGGGCTTATGCCGAAAGCGGCATCCTCGTTGGATCCTTGATCAACACGCTCCTGCCGCAGGCGTCGATGCTGCGGAGCTGCGCGCGCCTTCTCGTGGTCGACGCGGCCCTCGCCGCACACGAAGGGCGCGCGGAGGACGCAATCGCATCCTTCGAGGCCGCGATGGCTGCGGGCGTGCACGCGGGGGAGTTCGGGCTTCTCATCTGCCGCCTCGTCGAGTCGGGCATCAAGAGCCTCGTGATCGAGTCGGTCGGAGCCGCGGTCGCGCGGCATCCGCGCGCGTTCGACGATGCACAGCTCGCGCGGCTCGAGCGGCTCGTGCGGGGTCAGCGCGTCGATTTCGTCGTTGGGTTCGAGGGCGAGTGGAACATGATGCGCGACCTCGTGCAGCGCTGCTACAGCGACGACGGCGATGGCGACGGCCTGCTTCTGCCGCGCGCGCACGGGCAGCTGATGCGCGAGCTCTCCTCATGGTCGAGCATCGGCGCAGACCGTGGGGGCCGAGGAGGTGCGATCGCAGCGGTCGAGTTCATGGGAGGCCCCGTCGTAGCGACGATTGCGCCGTCGCGCCGCGAGATCGAGGACCGCGCCAGGGCCTATTACACGAAGGCGATCGCCGTCGCGACCGCGGAGAGCGAGGAGGAGAGCGCTCTGCTGCGGAGCGAGTTCGTTGAAATGGCGGCGGCACTCGGGCACGATCCACGGAACATCTTCGTGATTATGGCCCCAGGGCTCGACCGCGCGCTCGACCTGCCGCGCAAGCTCGAGGAGCTTGCCGAGAGGACGGCGGACGCGATCGCAGCGGAACGCGCCAAGCGCGCGGCGAACGGCAGGTGACATGTCGGTCGTGGTTTGAGCGGTCGCGCTGCGGCGGCTTTCTTTGGTGCCGATGATTCCAGCCGTCGACTCTGACGAGTGGCGTTCCGAAGCTTGAACTCTGCGGACACCCGCGGCTCACCCACGCGGCGCGATCAACGCCGCGAGCCGCCCGCTCGCGGCGCCGTCGCGGCGATAGCTGAAGAACCGCGCGCGGTCGGCGAAGGTGCATGGCGGCTCCGCGTCGATGTTCGCGCGCGCGACGCCCGCGCGCGCGAGCTGCAGCGCGACGGCTGCAACGAGATCCGCGTGGTGCTTCGGCCCGTGCACGCCGGGCGCAACGACGCAGGACGCGAGGTCCGCGGCGGCAAGCGCGTCGGCGACCTCTGGCCCGATCTCGAAGTGTGTTGCAGAGATGCACGGCCCGACCGCTGCGACCGCGCTGCGCGGATCGGCGCCGATCGCGCGCAGCGCGTCGACCGCCGCAGGCACGATGCCGCTCACGACGCCGCGCCAGCCCGCATGCACCGCGGCGACATGCCCGCTCGATGGATCGGCGATCAGCACAGGCACGCAATCGGCCACGCGGATGAGCACCGCGCACCCGCCGCGCGGGCTTGTCACGGCGTCGGCCGGCATGCGCGCGGCGAGCGCATCGACCGCGCGCGCCACGGAACAGCTGTGCACCTGGCTCAGGTCCGCGACGGTCGCGTCGCGCGCGAGACCCGCGGCCGCCGCGAAGCGCGCATGGTTCTCGCGGATGTTCGCATCGAGGTCGCGCGGCTCGCCCTCGGCAATGCGCGCGTTCGCCTGCGTCGACTGGAGGTTGAGCGTGTCGAACGGCGCAACGCTGACGCCGCCCGCCCGCGTCGAGAACGCGTGCGCGAAGCCCGCGCGCGCAAGCTGGGGGCTTGCGAGCACGACGACGCCATCGGGGCCGGTCCGTTCGACAAGCATGCGCGGATATCGACAGGGATTCGCGGTGGCCCGCAACATTGCGGACCCTCGGTCTTTCGGGCACCTCGACCCTCGGCTATCCTGCGCGGATGCCTTCACGCAGAGCGTTCACGCGTCTCTCCGCACTCGCGCTTCCGATCGTGTGCACGGCGTTCGTCGCCGCGTGCGACGGGCCCTCGGGCGGATACCCGCCACCGCCGCCGCCATACGAGGCGCCCGCGGCCGCGCTCGAGTTGGCGAAGACGCCGAAGTTCAAGCCGCTCATCAAGGCGCTGCAGGCGCAGCGCGCTGTTGCGCGCGAGCTCGCGGTCTTCAACAACGGGGTTGCGGGTCGAATGGACGAGACCCAGCAGGAGCGCTATCAGCAGCTCTTCGGCAAGGTGCTCGAGGCGTCGCGCGCGGTTGGTGCCGCCGTGAAGGCGGCGGATCTCAATGGCGACGAACTTGCCGCGTGGAGCGCTGTGAGCGCGCTCGACGACGCCAAGCTGGCGGAACTCACCAAGTGATCGGCGGTGCGCTGTGATCGCCCGCGCCTGACACGGGCGTCCGCGCGGTCACTGCAGTTCAGGCCGCACGACGCCCGGAAGCAGGATCGTCGCCATGAAGCGGAACGCGGGGCGTCCGCCGAGCTCTGTCACGGCATGCAGCGGCGGCGCAGCTGGATTCGGCTGCATGATCCTCTCGAGCTCCTCGTAGATGATGTTCGGCGCGTCGACGCTTCCATCGAGGAACGAGAGGTTCACGCGCCCCGTGTTCCAGAGCGCGGGGGTGTCGATCCACAGGCCGCCCGATGCGGTCGGCGGGCCGACCTCGATCGCCCAGCCCTGGAAGTTGTAGCCAAACGCGTCTTCCTCGGTGATCGAGAGCATCGTGCGCGACGGCTGCGGGATCTGCGACAGCGTGACGGTCTTGAACTGCGTGTTGCGCACCGCGTCGGGCGCGTCGGCGCTTTCGAGATCGGGGAAGTCGTACCAGTCGTCGGCGCGGCGCGTGTAGTCGCTCTCGCCGACGCCGACGAAGGCGCTGAGCGAATAGGAGCGGACGCGGCCCGTCGGATCCATCGGCGAGACATACGCCTTCGAGTTCTCGCCGAGGTAGGACCAGAGCGCGCCGCCTTCGAGACTCTTCACGGTCTCGACGCCCGACGCGAGCGCGCCCGGGCGCGCCGTGTTGACCCACGGATTTGGGGTGCCGCGCATGTTGCCCGCGGGGGGAAGGCTGTCTGTGCGCGGGCTCACGAACCTGCCGTTGTTGTCGGCCGCATAGGCGTTGTTCGCCAGCGCGATCTGGCGCTGGTTCGAGAGGCACGCCGTGGCGCGGGCGCGGGTCTGGAGCTGCCGCAGGCTGATCAGGACGAGCGTGACGACGATCACGATGATCGCGATCACAAGGAGGAGCTCCACGAGGGTGAAGCCCGCGGGGCGGGTGGACCGCTCGGAAAGGCGCGCGGAGAGGCGTGCAGTGGTTCGCATGGTTCGATCCTCAGAGGCGCGGCGACGCCGCGTCCGTCGAGTGTACTACGCGCCTCGGTGGATTCCGATCCCGAATCCCGCAGGCTGCGCGGGAAAGCGTTCGGACACACAGGTGTCCAAACGCAGGGCCCGCTTCTGCGGACGCACGGAGGCAGGCGCTCGGGGCGCGGGCCCTCGTCGTGGCGGCGCGTGGCGCGATCCCGTACCTTGATTCCCGATGAACGGACAGACAGTTGACCAAAGTCCGCGCGATCCCGCCCGTGCGCCGAACGGCGCCCCGTCGCGGACCGCCGTGGCGCTGGTCATCGTCGTGGCCGCCCTCGGCTACTTCGTCGACATCTTCGACCTGCTGCTGTTCGCGCTCGTGCGCCGCGCGTCGCTCACAGAGGTGCTCGCCGCAGACCTCGAGGGGAAGCCCATCGACGAGGTGAACCGCATCCTCGCGGAATCGGGGATCTGGCTCGACAACATCCTGCAGACGACGGGGCTTCTCGTCGGTGGCCTCGTCTGGGGCATCATCGCCGACCGCCGCGGGCGCCTGAGCGTCCTGTTCGGCTCGATCCTCTGCTACTCGCTCGCGAACCTGCTGAACGCGGCCGTCACCGATGTCGACCCGAACGGGCCGCTCGGCTTCCTGCATGCGCTTGGCCTCGGAAGCGCGATCAACCAGTACGGGCTCCTGCGGTTCATCGCGGGTTTCGGGCTCGCGGGCGAGCTCGGCGCGGGCATCACGCTCGTCGCGGAACTCGTGAGCAAGGAGCGCCGCGGGCTCGCGACCACCGTCGTCGCGGCGGTCGGCATCCTGGGTGCGGTCGCGGGGTACTTCACCACGCAGTTCGTCGGCTGGCGCACGGCGTTCGTGATCGGCGGAGTGCTGGGGCTCGCGCTTCTCGCGCTGCGCATCGGTGTGGTCGAGAGCGGGCTCTTCGCGCAGGCGAAGGAGTCGCGCGTCGGCGGCAGAGGTGCGTTCTGGAGGCTCTTCTGGCCTGCGGAGAGGCTCAAGCGTTACGCATGCACGGTCCTGATCGCCGTGCCGATCTGGTTCATCGTGGGCACGCTCGTCAAGTACTGCGACAGGATCATGCCGAGCCTCGGCCTCGAGGGCGCGGAGCAGCCGAACCCCGCGCGCGCGATCATGTGGTGCTATGTGGGCCTGGCGGCGGGCGACCTCGGGAGCGGGCTCCTCAGCCAGTGGCTCCGATCGCGCCGCCGCGCGATCTGGATCTTCCACGGGCTCACGCTCGCCGCCATCGCGCTCTACTTCACGGTCGGTGCGCAGAGCCTCGCTGCGTTCTACGCGGTCATCTGCTTCGCTGGCTTCGCAAGCGGCTACTGGGCCGTCTTCGCCACGATCGGGGCAGAGCAGTTCGGCACCAACCTGCGCGCGACCGCGGCGACCACCGCGCCGAACATCGTGCGCTGGTCTGCGGCGTGGACGGGCGGCCTGTGGCTCTACCTCAGCGGATCGATCGAGGCGTGGACAGCGGCCGCGATCGTGGCTGCGATCGTCATGCCGATCGCGCTCCTCGCGACTTTCGGTCTGCGCGAGTCCTACGGAACCGACCTCGACTTCACCGAGAAGTGAACGCCGCCTACACTCGCGGCCCGAAGGAATTCCATGACGCAGCCCGCCCGCACGATCGCCGCCACTCTGTCCGCACTCAGCCTCGCCGTGCTCGGGCTTGGGGCGCTGTCCGCCTGTTCGGCGACGCCCGGGCCCGTCGCGCCCACGGGCGCAGGCACCTACATGCTGACCGTCCTCGACGCGACGAGCGGACGCCCCGTCGAGGGCGTCGAGCTCGTGGCGAGTGCGTCGGGTGCGCGCTTCAGCGGCACTGCTGCATCGTCTGCGACGACCGACGAGGACGGCATCGCCGTGCTGCGCTTCGGAAACTGGGGCGCCGTCGAGCTGCGCGTGACGCAGGACGACGCCGCGGA
>JBIKTI010000094.1:0-7706 GCA_044348205.1 Phycisphaerales bacterium
ACGCTTGGCTCCATCTACCCCGAGAAGGGATGCGCGCAGGACGCGCCGCCCGTGCTCGAGCTGCGCGGCTTCGGGGCGATCGGGCGCAGCAGGGGAATCGACCTCGCCGTGCGTCCTGGCGAGATCGTCGGACTCGCGGGTCTCGTCGGCGCAGGTCGCACGGAGACGGCTGAGGCGATCCTCGGGCTTCGGCCTTCGGAGGGCGTGGTCCTCGTCGATGGCGTCGCGCGGGTCTTCGCGGGCGCGAAGGATGCGCTCGCGTCGGGCGTCGCCTATGTCAGCGAGGACCGCAAGGGCCGCGGCCTCCATGTCACGCTCTCGTCGATCGCGAACATGACGCTTCCGACGCTCGACAGGCACGCCCGCGCTGGAGGCGCGTGGGTCGACGGGGCGGGCGAGCGTTCCGTCGCGCGCCGCTGGATCGAGGCCTTCGCCATCCGCTGCGCGCGCCCCGCCGCGCCGATCTCCTCGCTTTCGGGCGGCAACCAGCAGAAGTTCGCGCTGGCCCGCTGGCTCGAGGCGGGGCCGCGCGTCCTCGTCATCGACGAGCCGACGCGCGGCGTCGATGTCGGCGCCAAGGCCGAGATCTACCGCATCATCGCCGGCCTCGCGGCGAAGGGGCTCGCCTGCATCGTGATCAGCTCCGAGCTTCCCGAGCTCGTCGGGCTCGCGCACCGCGTCGTGGTGCTCCACCAGGGGCGCGCCGCGGGCGAGGTCGACCGCGCGGGCCTTGCGGCAGCCGACCGCGAGGAGCGCATCGTGCGGCTCGCTTCGGGACTGACATCCGACAGAGTTGTCGCGGGGTGACGAAACAAACCGCATGAAGGAGTTCTTGGTGTGACGAAAATTGGTTCCCGCGACCGCTTCTCCGCGCAGCGCTTCCTCGAGCGGTGGGGCGTCGTCGTGGCGTTCGCGCTCTTGTTCGGCGTCAGCGTGTGGCAGCAGGGCTTCGATTTCCTCAACGCCGACAACATTCGCTCGCTCCTCAACTCGAATGCGGCGGTGGGCATCCTCGCTGTGGGCATGACGCTCGTGATCATCTCGGCGGGCATCGACCTCTCTGTCGGAAGCATGGTCGTCCTCAGCGCTGCGATCGGTCTCACGGCCGTGAACTGGGCGGTCGGCCGCGAGTGGAGCGAGGCGACGGCCGTCTGGCTCGGCGTCGGCTCCACGCTCCTGATCGGCCTCGCCGCAGGCTCCGTGAACGGGCTCCTCGTCGTCGTGGGCCGCATCGCGCCCTTCATCGCCACCCTCGGCGGGCTCGCGGCCTTTCGCTCGATGGCGCTCGCGATCGCGGAGGCGGGCGAGATCCGCTCGCAGAGCCCGACGCTCTTCCGCATGCTCGGGCGAGACGGGATTCCGCTCGCCTACGAGGTGCCCGCCGCGATGGGCCCCGACGGCGTGGCGGTGGGCGAGGCGACCTACCGTGGCATTCTCAACGCGGCTGGTCGACCGCTGACGCTTCCCTACAGCGTCATCCTCTTCTTCATGATCGCCATCGTCGCGCAGTGGTTCCTCTCGCGGAGCCGCTTCGGCCGCCACATCGTCGCGGTCGGCGCCAACGAGACCGCCGCGACCTACGCGGGCATCTCGGTGGCGTGGGTGAGGTTCCGCGTGTACGCGATCATGGGGCTTCTCGCGGGCGTGGCCGGGCTTCTCCAGGCGTCGCGCATGAACTCGGTGTCGACCTCGGGCCTCGGCGTCGCGGCCGAGCTCGACGCCATCGCTGCGGTCGTGATCGGCGGCACGAGCCTCCGAGGCGGCTTCGGCCGCGTGTGGGGCACCGTGATCGGCGTCCTCATCCTCGGGATGATCACCAACATGCTCACGATCTCGGGCGTCAGCCCCTACTGGCAGGGCGCCGTGAAGGGCGGCGTGATCGTCCTCGCTGTGCTCGTCCAGCGCGGGGCGCGCGCGTAGCAGCGCGGCGGCGCGGTCGGTATCTTCCGCGTCATGAAGCTCGCCACGCTCGCCTCCATCGGTCTTCTCGCAGCAGTCGCCTCGTTCGGCCTCGCAGCCAATGCGCCCGCCGGCCCCGAGGCGGCCAAGCCCCAGCCCGCACCCGCGCCAGCAAAGGCGCCCGTCAAGATCGGCGTGTCGATTCCCGCCGCATCGCACGGCTGGACCGCGGGCGTCGTCTGGTGGGCGAAGGAGTGCGCGAAGCTCCACCCAGAGATCGAGTGGACCATCGCGACGGCCGAGACCCCCGAGAAGCAGATCGCCGACATCGAGGCGCTCATGGCCAAGAAGGTCGACGGCCTCGTCATCCTCGCCACCGAGAGCGCGCCGATCACGCCCGTCGCAGAGGAGGCGCAGAGCCGCGGCATCCTCATCGTGAATGTCGACCGCGGTTTCCTCAAGCCCGTCGCAGACATCTTCCTCGAGGGCGACAACAAGTCGTTCGGCAGGAAGAGCGCCGAGTTCATGGTCGAGAAGCTCGGCGGCAAGGGCAAGGCGAAGGGCGACATCATCGTCCTCGAGGGCATTCCCTGCACGGTGAACACCGACCGCGTCAACGCGGCGATGGAGGTCTTCAAGACCGAGCCGGGCATCAAGATCGTCGGTCAGGCCTCTGGGAACTGGAATCGCCAGAAGGCGCTCGAGGTCACAGAGACGCTGCTCACCAAGAACCCGCGCGTCACGGCTGTCTGGGCGTCCGATGACGACATGGCGCTCGGCGTCGAGCAGGCGCTCGTCGAGAAGGGGATCGAAGGCGTGTGGATCCTCGGCGGCGCAGGCATGAAGGACATCGTCAAGCGCGTCATGGACAACGACCCGATGTTCCCCGCGAACATCACCTACCCGCCGTCGATGATCGCGACAGGCATGGAGATGGCCGCCACGGTCCTCGTCGGCGGCAAGAAGGAGGAGAAGCTCCGCTACATGCCGAAGCACCTCCTCATCGATGTCGAGCTCGTGACGCCCGCGAACGCGAAGAGGTTCTACTTCGCGGATTCCGTGTATTGATGGCGATGGACGAGCGGCTGCGGGAGGTCTGAGCGGTCGCGCCTGCGGGCGCTCCCCCTGGTGTCTGGACGCGCATGACGGACTTGCTGGCGAGCACCCTCTCCGACCTCTGGAACGAACTCGGCCGTGGCGTCGTCGACCGGCGCCACGGCTTTCATGTTCCCGTGCTCGCGACGCATGGGGTCGACGGCGCGCCGCAGGCGCGTGCGGTGGTGCTGCGGCGCGTGCTTCCCGAGTCGTTCGAGATCCATTGCCACACGGACCTGCGCAGCGGCAAGGTCGCGGAGATCCTGGCGGATCAACGCGTGGCGTGGCACTTCTACGACGAGGGCCGCAGGCTCCAGCTGCGGATTGCTGCTCGTGCGGAGGTTGTGGCCACCGACGCGCGGGTCGACGAGGCGTGGGCCCGCAGCGCCGTGACCAGCCGTCGCTGCTACCTCGCGCCGCGCGCGCCTGGCAGCGTGTGCGACGCGCCTTCGCCGAACCTGCCCGAGGGCGTTCGCGATCGTCGCCCGACCGAAGAGGAGACGCTGCCCGGGCGCGCGAACTTCGCGCTTGTCGTGACGCGCGCGATGTCGGTCGACTGGCTGCATCTTGCAAGCGAAGGCCACCAGCGCGCGCGATTCGAGCTCGACGCAGCCGGCGCGTGGCGCGGGTCCTGGACGGAGCCGTAGCGGCTTACCGCCTCCACGCTGCGCGCAGGACCAGTGCGAACGGGATCCACCAAAGAAGGTCGTTCGTCGGGATTGTCACGCCGAACGCCCACGGAATCTCGCCGCGCGAGGCTGTCCAGAGGAAGCCGATCGGGCCGAAGATCTTGCCGAGAAGGCCGACGAACACGATCGGCCAGTGGCGCACGGGGTCGCGGCTCGCGCACCAGTAGCCGATGCCGTAGACCCCGATCACCATGCCGAGGCACTGCCAGATGCCGCGGCCAGGCGCTGTCAGCGGATCCATCCCGACAAGGGTGAACAGATGGTCGGGAGCGAGCACGACCCAAGCGCCCCAGATGATGTTGTAGACCGCCGCGGCCATGAGCCAGGTTCGCATCCATGGGCGGAAGTCGGGCGCTGAGAGCGAGTCAAGCATGGGGCCTCGTTCGGCGTTCGCACTTCGGTGGATTCGAAGCCGCGCCGTTCGGAGCGGCTCAACCCCATGCTGTGAGCAGTCGTGCGAGATCCGCGGCGCCGACCGCGCCATCGCCATCGAGATCGGCGTCGCCGCCCTTCGAGCCCCATGCGGAGAGGAGGATCGCCAGATCCGCAGGCCCGACAGCGCCGTCGTCGTTCAAGTCCTCGGCGAGGACCGGCACCAGCCGCAGGAGCTTCGTCACGGGGTCGCCGAGCGGTCGGCCGCTGGCGAGCATCGCTCGGTTGTCGTTGATCGAGCCCACCCCGAGGATTGTCCACACGCCGTCGCGCGGGTCGATGAGCGACGCGGGGTCGGAGTTCGTCTCGCCGACGAACGCGACCCAGCTCGAGATGCTCGCCACATATGCCGTGACATCTCCGCGGCTGTTGATCGAGTTCGCGGCCGTGGTCGTGGCGCAGCCGCCGACAAACTCCCAGCCGAAGCCCGGGCGATAGCGCAGCGGGAAGGTGCTGCAACCCGAGAAGCCGAGGACATAGCCGCAGAAGTTTCCGTTGTCGGTGAGGTCGATGCCCACGAAGCCCTGCCAGTTGCCCGGCGGCAGCGGGATCGTGGTGACCGACATGTCGTCGAGGTCGAGCAGTTGGTTCCACGCGAGCACGACGCGCCCCTCGTTGATGTCGGCGGGGAGCGAGATCTGCGGGAGGATTTCCGCAGGTCCCTCGCGGAACCGCACCGCGCGCGGATACGACCCGAGTCCGAGTCCGCCCGAGCCGCCGACGATGTCGCCGTGGCTGTTGACCGCGGTCGCCGTGCTGTGCGTATCGCCGGGGTACGGCGTGAGCAGCGTGAACTGATAGCCCGCCTTCGTCGGATGCCAAGCCGCTGCGCGCGAGCCGATCGACGCGATGGTCGCCGTGCTCACCGCGCCCACGATGATGCCGTTCGGGCTGATCGCATAAGCGTCCGAACTCTGCCACTCCGCGGGGGTCGGCAGAAGCTGGGGCGCCTCGCCGCGGCGCGCGGCGAACGCCTTTCCGACCTGCTGCGCGTTGAGCTGACGACCGACCACGACGCCAGAGGCGTTCATGTCGAAGCCCTGAAGTCCAGCGCCCACCACCTCGACGCGGTAGGTCGGCGGGGCTGCCGCAGCCTCGCGGGCGACCGCGTCCACCGGGACCCACGCCATCACGGCGATCGACGCGAGAGTGAGCAACGGGCGCGGCAGGTTCTTCATCGGAGGACTCCAAACATAGCGTGTACCTTGAAGGAGTCCACGCCTGCTCGTCGAATACGCGCGAGTCGGACGATTGTCGCGTTTCGAGACACTGTGCGCGAATTCCTGCGACGATGGAGGCGTCCGCCCATCGGCACGGCCCTCGAAACCCCGCGGGGCGGCTTCGATTGACCACTTCCCGCTCGATCGCACCTGATTCACCGCGGCCGTCATGATTCACAGCGCTCTCGTCCGTGTTTCCGTTCTCGCCCTTGGCCTCGCTGTCGTAGTTCTCTCGTCGCCGCTCGGGTGCACCGCGCGGGAGCCGATCACGGATGGATCGGCCGTCGACGATCCCGCGCCGCCGTCCTCTGGCCTGCGGGCGCAGCTCGTCGGGTCCGAGTGGGTCTGCATCCAGATCGACGGCGCTGCGATCGAAGATGGCGTCGGCCGGCCGACGCTGAGGTTCGGCGCGGACGGGCGCGTCTCGGGGCGCTCGCCCGTCAACCAGTACGGGGCGGACTTCACGATCTGCGATGCAGGCACGCTCGAACTCGGACCTGTGATGTCGACGCTGATGGCGGGCTCGGACGAGGACATGCGGGTCGAGTCCGCGTTCATGCGCGCGCTCGAGGCCTCGATGCTCGTCGGGTGTGCGGATGAGAAACTGGTTCTCTCGCCGCGTTCGGACCGAGGAGCGGTCGCGCCCACGCTTGTCTTCGAACGCATGCCCGCGGCCTGCGGCGATGGCGACGGTGGGCCGCTGCCGCCAGCGAGTGCAAGGCCGCTTGCGGATTTCGCAGGCGCGGAGTGGTCGTGCATCGCGATCGAAGGAGAGCCGCTTCCTGCAGACGCCGCGATCGCGATCACGATCAACGCCGACGGATCCCTGCAAGGGCATGGCGGCGTGAATCGGTTCGCGGCGGCGTGCGCCCGCGATGGCGATGGCCTTCGCATCGGGCCAATCGTCGCAACGGAGATGGCGGGGCCGCCTGCCGCCGGCGCGCGCGAGCGGCGGTTCTTCGCTGCGCTCGTGTCCACGCGCAGCGTCCTCGGCGAAGTCAACGGGGAACTTGCTCTGCGCGACGGCGAGGCGCGCGAAATCCTGCGATTCCGTCGTCGTTGACGGGCCTCGCGCTTCGCTCGACGCGTCGGAGACACCGTGCTACGATCGCTTCCCCGTTGCAGGGCGGGGTATGAGGAGTCTCAGCGATGACCAGCGTCAGCAAGTGCCCGTTTGCAGGTGGCTTCGTCCGCAACATTGCCGAGGGGAACTACAACCGTGACTGGTGGCCGAACCAGCTCGACCTCACGGTGCTCGCGCGCAACTCTGTGAAGTCCGACCCGATGGGCGCTGGCTTCGACTACGCGAAGGAGTTCAAGTCGCTTGATCTCCACGCGGTCTGCGCCGATCTCCGCGCGCTCATGACCTCATCGCAGCCGTGGTGGCCCGCCGACTACGGCCACTACGGCCCGTTCTTCATCCGCATGGCGTGGCACAGCGCCGGCACCTACCGCGTGGCCGACGGCCGCGGTGGCGGCGGCGCAGGCCTCCAGCGCTTCGCGCCGCTCAACAGCTGGCCCGACAACGCGAACCTCGACAAGGCGCGTCGCCTGCTCTGGCCGATCAAGCAGAAGTACGGCCAGAAGCTCTCGTGGGGCGACCTCTTCATCCTCACGGGCAATGTCGCCCTCGAGTCGATGGGCTTCACGACCTTCGGTTTCGGCGGCGGCCGCGCCGACACTTGGGAGCCAGACGAGACCTACTGGGGCGCCGAGAAGGCCTGGCGCGGCTCGCAGCGCTACACGGGCGAGCGCTTCCTCGAGAACCCGCTCGCCGCGGTCGAGATGGGCCTCATCTATGTGAACCCCGAAGGCCCCGATGGCAAGCCTGATCCGCTCGCGTCGGCGCACGACATCCGCGAGACCTTCAAGCGCATGGCGATGAACGACGAGGAGACCGTCGCGCTGATCGCGGGCGGTCACACCTTCGGCAAGACCCACGGCGCTGCAGATCCATCGAAGTATGTCGGCGCAGAGCCAGAAGGCGCGCCGCTCCACGAGATGGGCCTCGGCTGGAAGAATTCCTACGGCAAGGGACACGGCGCCGACACCATCACAAGCGGACTCGAGGGCGCCTGGACGCCGAACCCCACCCAGTGGGACAACGGCTACTTCGACACGCTCTTCGGCAACGAGTGGGAGCTGACGAAGAGCCCTGCGGGCGCCCACCAGTGGGTGCCGAAGGGTTCGAGCGTCACGGCCCCGGCCGCGCACGATGCGTCGAAGCGCGAGACGGTCATCATGCTGACGACCGACCTCGCGTTGCGCATGGATCCTGCGTACGAGAAGGTCTCGCGCAAGTTCCACAAGGATCCGAAGGCGTTCGCCGACGCGTTCGCGCGCGCGTGGTTCAAGCTCACGCACCGCGACA
>JBIKTI010000095.1:0-7704 GCA_044348205.1 Phycisphaerales bacterium
TGTAGACCGACTCGAAGACCCACTGCGGATGGTCGAGGAGCGCGTCCTCGAGGAGCTCCTCGGCCTGGGCGAGGCTTCCCGCCGTCATCCAAACCGAGATGTACGCCCCACGGTCCGTCTCGCCCTCAGAACTTGTGGCAAGGACGATGGCATGCCACAGGGTCATGCCGAGGTGGCGCCCCGCGTCATCGACATTCGTCTCTCGGTCGATGTTGAGCTCGAGCAGCCAGCGCTCGCGGAGAACAAGCAGCAGTTCGTCGAGGTCGGGCGAGTGGTCGTCGACGATCTCGAGGACATCGCGCGTCACCAGCGAGTCGTCGTCGCCGCGCGCATCGGGCGGAAGCTCGGCCCATGTCTCGGGCACCTCGCTCAAACCATGGCCCGTGAACAGTGCCTCGACCTCCTCGCGCATCTCGACGGGCACCGAGATCAGAAGCCCCTTCCAGCTGTCTACGAAGACATCGACCCATGGCTCCTCGGAGTTCGCACCGACCCCGATCGTGACATCCTCGAGAAGGACCTCTTCGAACTCGTACCAGCTGCGGAGGAACTCCACAAGCGGCATCGGTTCCTCGCCGAGGAAGGTGTCGACCGTGCGGTAGGCGTCGCGCGAGCCGATCTCGACGACGGGGGTCACTTCCCGCGGAAGCAGGTTGAAGGCTGCGTCGACAAGCCCGCGCAAGCGATCGTGGCTGACGACGGCGTGGAAGACATAGGTGTCGGGCTCCTCGTCGGTTCCCTCCTGGAAGCGGACGGTGAAGCCCTGCATCGGTGCTGCGAGGCTCGTCTCCGCGACCCCGAGGGGAAGTTGGTACTCACCGAGCGACTTTCGCTCGAGGCTCTGGCTCAGACGGAACTCGCGCATGGGACGCATGGTAGCCGAGGCGGAGCGCAGCTCGGGGCGGGATGCTGCAAACGCCGTGCGATCGCTCAATCGCCGAGGTAGGACTCGCGCACGCGCGGGTCGTCGAGCAGCTTCGATGCGGCGTCGGACAGGATCATGCGGCCTGTCTCGAGGACATATCCGCGCGTCGCGAGCTTCAGCGCGGCCCGTGCGTTCTGCTCGACGAGGAGGATGGTGAGTCCTTCGCGATTCAGTTCGCGGACCGCCTCGAAGATGCGGGCGACGAGGAGCGGCGCGATGCCCATCGACGGCTCGTCCATCATGAGGAGGCGCGGCTTCGAGAGGATCGCTCGGCCGATGGCGAGCATCTGCTGCTCGCCGCCAGAGAGCGTCCCGCCGAGCTGGCCCGAGCGCTGCTTGAGGATGTCGAACAGCGTGTAGACATGCTCGAGGTCGCGCGCGATGCCGTCCCTGTCGTTGCGGCCATACGCGCCCATCATGAGGTTCTCGAGCACGGTCATGCGCGGGAAGATGCGCCGACCCTCGGGAACCTGAACGAGCCCGCGGCCGACGAGCTTGTCGGCCCTCACGCCGCCCGAGGCCTGTGCGATCTTCTCGCCTGCGAATCGGATCGTTCCCCCGCGCAGCGGGACGATGCCGGAGATGCACATGAGGGTCGTCGACTTGCCTGCGCCGTTCCCGCCGATGAGCGTGACGATCTCGCCCTCGTGAACCTCGAGCGAGACCTCGTGGAGAACCTCCACGGAGCCGTAGCCCGCCACCAGCCCTTCGACCGAGAGGAGCGTCTGCGCGGCCGTTGCGGAGGCACTCATCCGAGCTCCTCCTTGCCGAGATAGGCCTCGATGCACTTCGGGTCGTTCTTGATTTCGGACGGGGTGCCCTCGGCGATCTTCTCGCCGTACTGGAGCACCGCGATCCTGTCGGAGATGCCCATGACGACCCGCATGTGGTGCTCGATCAGGACGACGGTGGTGCCCCTGTCGCGGATCGCCTGGATGAGCCGCATCAGGTCGACGGTCTCGGTCGGGTTCATGCCCGCTGCGGGCTCGTCGAGAAGGATCACATCGGGCCTCGATGCAAGCGCCCGCGCGATCTCGAGGCGCCGCTGGTGTCCATATGGAAGGTTTCCCGCCGCATCCTCTGCCTTGTCGGCGAGGCCGACGAACCCGAGCAGCTCGAGCGCGGTCGCGCGAGCCCTGGCGCGCTCGCGCACAGCGCCAGGGAGCCGCAGCAATCCACCGAGCATTCCGCTCGAGAGCCTGCGGTCCATGCCGACGACGACATTCTCGACAAGCGAGAGCTCGGGGAAGAGCCTGATGTTCTGGAAGGTGCGCGCGACGCCAGACGACGCCACGACATCCGGAGTGCGGCGCGTCCGCGACCAGATCACGAGGCGGCCACCTCCCCCGAGCACGGCTCCGACGAGGAGCGGAAGCCATGTGCCGAGCAGTCCGCCTTCGAGGAACGCCCCCAAGAGGGCCTTGACCGACTCGCCCCATGGAAACGCCTGCTGGAACTGGTAGAGATCGATGACCGACTTCTCCCACAGCGCCTCGACCCGCACGAGCGCAGCGAGCCCGATGCCGGTGGCGAGACCCGTGACAAGCGCGCCGATCGCAACGCTCGACGAGAACGCCCTGCTCGGGTCGCGCCCTGAGACCTCCACGCGGCCCTCCGTCGGCTCGTAGACACCCGTGATCGCGTTGAAGAGCGTCGTCTTTCCCGCGCCGTTCGGACCGATCACGGCCGTGATCGAGCCCTTCGCGACATCGACCGACACATCCTTCACGGCGGTGAGGCCGCCGAAGCGCATGGTGACGCGCTGCACCGAGATCAGGGGCACGCTCACTTTCGCACCGCCTTGCGTGAATGCACGATTCCGTCCGGGCGGAAGCGCATCATCAGGACGAGCGCGAGCCCGAAGATGAGGTACTTGTAGTTGTCGGGCAGCGAGAAGACATTGTCGGTCGAGCCGATCCCGTTTCGCTGAAGCGACTGCGTGAGGATCGGGAGCAGCACGTTGTTCAGCCCGACCATGACGATCGCACCGACGAGCACCCCGGTGATGGAGCCGATGCCGCCGACGATCACGATGCAGAGCGCGAGGATCGAGACCTGGAAGTCGTAGTTGGCGGGTTCGCCCGTCGACGAAAGTATGCTCGCGCCAAGCGCTCCCGAGAGGGCCGCGAGCGCGGCGCCCATCGCGAAGGCCTTCAGCTTCGCCTTGTCAGGCTCGATCGCCATGCACCGCGCCGCGAGCTCGTCCTCGCGCACCGCGAACAGCTGGCGACCGAGGCGGCTGAACTCGAGGTTCCGCGCAAGGAACACGACAGCCGCGAGGATCCCGAGATAGAGATAGAACCACGCGAACACATCGCTGCTCGCGAGCGGCTCAGCGCCGAGCGATGGCGCGGGAAGCGGGTTGATCCCCTGCGTTCCCTTCGTGATCAGCTCGAGGTTCTTGAGCCCGTCCTGCACGATCTCGCCGAAGCCGAGCGTGACGATCGCGAGGTAGTCGCCGCGGAGGCGCAGCGTGGGCGCGCCGAGTAGGAACCCTGCGAACGCCCCTATCAGGCCCGCGAGCACGATGCCCCACCAGAAGCCGACCTGGAACGGATAGATCTCGCAGGTGAGGATGCCGTACGCGTAGGCGCCGATCGCGGCGAAGGCGGCGATGCCGAGGTTGAGAAGCCCCGTCCAGCCCACAACGATGTTGAGGCCGAGCGCCATGACCGCGAAGACGACCACCCATCGCGTCGGCGCGCTCAGCTGCACAGACGGCATCGCGTAGTCGAGCAGCGGAACGAGCGCGAGCCCGCCGAGGACGGCGAGCTGTCCCCACGAGAATGGCGCGACGCGCGCTGCGGCCGCGGGCATCAGACCTTCTCCCGCTGCTTGAGGCCGAGCAGTCCGCTCGGACGGAAGACAAGGATCAGGATCAGCACGCCGAAGACGACGACATTCGTCCAGCGCGTCTCGATGTACTGGTCGCTCATCGCGCGGATGAGGCCGATCAGGATTCCGCCGAGCATGGCGCCCGGGAGGCTGCCGATCCCGCCGAGGACGGCTGCTGTGAACGCATCCATTCCCGCGCGGAAGCCCATCTGGAACGAGATCGTGTTGTTGTAGACCGACCACATCACGCTCGCCGCGCCTCCAAGGAAGCCGCCGATCAGGAAGGTGGCGGAGATGACGCGGTCTGTGTCGATCCCCATCAGCTTGGCTGCGACGGGATTCTGCGCGGTCGCGCGCATGCCGCGCCCGAGGCGGGTCTTCTTGACGAACAGCGTGAGGCCGATCATCAGCGGGATCGTGATCGCGAAGATCGCCAGGTCCTCGAGGCGCAGCACCACATTCGACTCCTCGCCGAGGAGGTTCGAGCCCTCCAGGATCTCGGGGAAGTCCTTCGGCGCCGCAGCGGCGTTCCCGCCGCCGAAGGCCTCGATGGGGACCCCGCCCCAGAAGAGCGCGATGTTGACGAGGATGAAGCTGACCCCGATCGCGGCGACGAGCTGCGTGAGCTTCGGCGCGCGGCGCAGCGGCTTGTAGACGACCTTGTCTATCGCGACATTGAGCCCGCCGCAGAAGAGCCCCGCTCCGATCACGAGTCCGAAGAGAAGGAACCAGTGCGAGCTCTCACCCGCCGCGTTCGGATCGAGGATCGCGGCGGCGCCGAGCGCGCCGACGATCGTGAGGGCGAGGAACCCGCCGAGCGTGAACACATCGCCATGGGCGAAGTTGATCAGCTCCACGATGCCGTAGACCATCGTGTAGCCAAGCGCCACCAGGGCGATGATCATGCCGTTCGACAGGCCATAGATCACCTGCTGGAGGAAGACTTCGCTCTCGGTCATCCGGCTCGGCCTCTGATGCGGGTTCGGCGCGAATCGCGCAAGTTCAGTTCACGACCTTCACGGTTGTGAACTCGCCGTCCTTCACGGTGTTCACGCTGAAGGTGCGGTTCGTGGTGTCGCCGTTGGCGTCGAAGCTCCAGGTGCCGAGGGCGCCTGAGAAGTCCTTCGTGCGGCCCACTTCCTCAAGGACCGTCGCGCGCGTGATCGCGGCGCCTGCCTCGTGCAGGCGCTGCATCGCGGAGATCACGACCTTCGCGGCCTCGTACCCGTAGACCGCGTAGCCCTCGGGCTTGTCGCCGTAGGCCTTCATGTAGTTCTCGTAGAACTCCTTGCCCTTGCCCTCGAGCTTCTCGGGGTCGACGCCGCCGAAGGTGATGTAGACGCGACCCTCGAGCGCACGGTTTCCAGCGGCCTCGATGAAGGCCTTCTCGTAGCAGCCGTCGGGAACGATCAGCGTCGCGCGAAGGCCGCCCGCCACGATGTCCTTCGCGAGCTGCCCGGCGTTGGTCTGGGTGGTGCCCCCGAAGTAGACGACATCTGCGCCCGCCTGCTTCATCTTTGTGACCAGGCTCTTGTAGTTCGACGCCTTGGGGTCGATTCCGTCGACGCCGACGACCTCGAGGCCGATCTCGCTGGCGCGCTTCTCGAAGATGGTCGCGACGCCCTTGCCGTAGACCTCGCGGTCGTTCAGGACGAAGACCTTCTTCTTGCCGAGCTCCTTGGCGAAGTCGGCGGCCACGGCGCCCTGCACATCGTCGGTCGGGACGACGCGGAAGTAGTTGATCTTGCCGCTCGGCCGGTACACAGCGGGCTCGTTGGCCTCGCCGAAACCTTCCTTGGTGAGGCTCGGGGCCGTGTTCGCGGGGCTGACCATCACCATGCCCGCCGCATTGAGCTTGGGCATCGAGATCTTGGCCGCGCCGGAGTTGTAGGTGCCGATGTAGGCGAGCACGGTCGGGTCGCCGATCGCCTTGTCTGCGTTCTGCGCCTCGATCGCGGGATCCCAGTTGCCGCGCTGCGGGCTCGCGTCGTCCCAGTCCTCGTACACGATCTTGCGCGATCCGATCGCGCCGCCGACCTCGGCGATCGCCATCTTGATGCCATTGACCATGCTCGTGGTCTGCGCGTTGGCGCTGCCCGTCCGCGGGAGGCTGGACACGATCTTGATCGCGTCCTGCGAGGCGGCTTCCGAGCGCTTGGCCGCCTCGGGCGACTGTCCGAAGGCCGCCACGGGCGAAAGGAGCGCGGCGAGGGCGAGCACGGAAAGAGATCGGCGGTTCAGCATGTGAGTCCTTCCAGTCGTGGTCGAGGTGTCGGAGTCTAGCGGAAACATCTTTCATCCGCTCCGGCGGAACGCGATCGCCGCGCATCCCCGTGATGACACAACCCTCCTCGACGAGAACCCACGACCGCCCTTCAACGGCTGCGAAAGGACCCATGCGGTCCGAGGCGACGGGTCCGCAAGCGGTCAACGAGGCGAGAAGTCGCGGACGATCGAATCAAGCGCGTCGTTGTCGACCCGTATCCCCCGGGCCTCGCGCGCCAGGACCTCCGCGGCGATCGGCGCGGGATCTCGCCCAAGGAAGCCGTCGGCGACCGCCCGGAGCTCTGAGATGATCCGCGCCCTCCGTCCATCGTCGCCGAGGATCGAGAGCGCCTCCGCGGCGATCGCGCGAGGACCGCCCGCATAGGGAACGAACTCGGGCACGATGCGACGCCCCGCGAGGATGTTCGGCAGAAGCAGGCTCGGCGCGCGGATCACGAGCCTCGCGCCGAGCGCCTCGGCGCGGCTCGTCCTGTAGACGCCGATCAGGGGCTTCGCCTGCCGCGTGCAGTCGAGGCTCACGGTTCCCGAGACCGCGATCGCAAGATCGCACCACGCGAGGGCGCCCTCGAGGCTGACCTCGCGCCCGCTCACGACCACCCCGACGCCCTCGGGCAGTCGACCACCGACCTCCGCGATGAAACGCGTCGCGTTCGCCTCGCTCGACGCGGCGACGATCGCGCGGGCGCCGCGCATTCGCTCGCGGACGAGCGAGAACGCGTCCGCGATCAGCCGCCCGTTGCGGCGCACCTCGCTCGAGCGGGAACCGGGCAGGAGCAGGATTCGCGGTGAACCCTGCGGAAGCCGTTCCGCCTCAAGGCCCACGCCCGCCTGGTCGATCGGCTTCGAGAGAACAGGGTGTCCGATGTACTTCGCCGTCACGCCGCGCGAGCGGAACCACTCCTCCTCGAACGGCAGCAGGCAGAGCAGGACATCGCTGAGCCTGCGCACCTTGCCTATGCGCCACGGCGCCCACGCCCAGAGTTGCGGCGCGACGAGGTTGACCACGCGGGCGCCAAGCGGCTTGAGCCGCGCGCACAGCGGGTAGTTCGCGCTCGGGCTGTCGACCGGCATGTGGACGGCGACAGGATTCGCGCGCGCCCACGCGACGATCTCGTCGTGGAGCCGCTTCACCTCGGCGACCTTCGAGATCCCCGCGAGCCCCATGACGCCGTCGTCGGCGGTTCGGCCGAGCATCGTCGCGCCCGCCGCAGCCATCCTCGGCCCGCCCCACGCGACGGGTTCGATGTCGGGGTATGCCTCGCGTAGCCGCGCGATGACGGGCGCAGCGTGCGCGTCGCCAGACGGCTCCTGCGCCGTGAAGAGAACCACCTTGCGGGCGGACATGCGCGGAGACTACCGAACTGCGCGCGTTTCCGCCTGAATCCGCGCGCCCGCCGCACCTCGGCAACGGGTACCATCTCGCCCCTTATGCTCAAGCGAACGCACATGTGTGGCTCCCTGCGGGCGAGCCATGTCGGACAGACGGTCACGCTCTCGGGTTGGATCAACACCTACCGCGATCAGGGCAAGGGACTCATCTTCGCCGACCTGCGCGACCGCGAGGGCCTCTGCCAGGTCGTCTTCGACCTCGAGCAGTCCCCCGCCGACCTCGTCAACCTGTCGCGGACGCTCCGCCGCGAGTATGTGATCGCCGTGAC
>JBIKTI010000096.1:0-7694 GCA_044348205.1 Phycisphaerales bacterium
GCTCCCTTTGGCGGGACCGAAATCAGGGGTGCCCGCATGCTTCAGCATGCGGAACGGATGATGTCAGCCGTCGACTCCCACGCGAACGGTTCCGCAGACTCACGTCTGCGCGCACTCATGGGTTGAGCGGTCGCGGCTGCGGCCGCTCCCTTTGGCGGGACCGAAATCAGGGGTGCCCGTCAGACGGAGTCTGGACGAAGTCCAGACGCAGTCTGCGGAACGGATGATGTCGGCCGGAGATCGAGCGGTCCGCTCACATGAACCGCGTCTTGCCGGGCACAGCCACGGGCGCCTCGGGCCGCGAACCGAAGTCGACGGACTCTGGCATGAGCACTTCAGTCGAGTTGTAGGCCTCGTCCCAGGTCAGGTCCTTGCCCGTGTAGGCGGCCATGCGGCCCATGATCGCGCACATCGAGCTGAGCGCGACCTGCTCCGCCTCGTTGAGCGGCTGGTCCTTGAGGATCGCGTTCTGCAGGTTGATGTGCTCCTGCGTGTAGGGGTCGCGCTGCTTGCCCGCAAATCGCCACGCGTTGGGGCCGCCGATCTCGGCGAAGCCCGACCGCATCGTCGCCACGCCCTCGGACCCGTGGAAGACCTCCTCGACCTTGCCATCGGTGCCGTCCTGCTGGCGGCACATCGAGAAGACAAAGCGGTCGCCCGGGAACTGGAACTCGAGTCCGAAGTGGTCGTAGATGTGGCCGAAGCGCGGATCTGTGCGCACCTGTCGCCCGCCGACGCCGCGCACCATCGTGGGGTTTCCGCCCATCACCCAGCGCATCACATCGAGCTGGTGGACATGCTGCTCCACGATGTGGTCGCCCGAGAGCCACGAGTGATAGAGCCAGTTGCGCACCTGGTTCTCCACCTCCGTCCGCGACGCGTCGGGGTCGACATGCCAGAGGCTTCCCATGTTCCAGTAGACGCGGCCCGCCACGACCTTGCCGATGTCGCCTCGGTGGATGCGCTCGATGCAATCGAGGTAGGACTGCTCGTGCCTGCGCTGCGTTCCCGCGACCACCTTCAGGCTCTTCGCGCGCGACGCCGCCGCGCTCTCGACGAAGCTGCGCACGCCTGGCGCGTCGACCGCGACGGGCTTCTCGCAGAAGACATGCTTGCCTCGCTCGGTCGCCTCCTTGAAGTGGATCGGCCGGAACCCCGGCGGCGTCGCGAGGATGACGATGTCGCAGTCGCTCGCGCAGGCCTTCTTGTACGCGTCGAAGCCCGTGAAGAGCCTGTCGCTCGACACCGCGGGAAGGCCCATCTCGGTCAGCGCGCCGTTCGCGCGGACGAGCCTGTCCTCGAAGAGGTCGGCGAGCGCGGCGACCTCGATGCGGCAGCCCGTGGTCTTGCCCGCCGAGATCGCGTTGAGCATCGCGCCCGTGCCGCGGCCGCCGCAGCCGACGACTGCGACGCGGAGGACGGGCTCGCGCGAGAGATGTGCGAACGCGCGCGGCGCGCCGAGAAGGATCGGGGACGCCGCTGCTGCGGCGACGAAGGCGCGTCGGTCGATCTGCACGGAGGACTCCTTACGGGTTTGGCTTGGCTGTCTCGTCCGCGGCGGGCGCCGTCGGAGCGGCCGCTGCAGGCTCGCACACCACGCGGAAGCCGACGAAGCCGCCGCTCGAATACCACCACTTGCTCTTCGGGAACTGCGGGTCGATCTCGTTCCACTCGACGGGCTTGCAGGGCTGGAACACGCCGCAGCCGAGGTCCGCCATCGAGTCGAGATACGAACCCCCCGCCACCACGCCGAGCTTCGACCCATCGTCGACCCACTCGCAGGCGTTGCCGAAGAGGTCGTAGAGCCCGAGCTTGTCCGCCTTCTTCGACGCCAACTTGTGCGTCTTCTCGTTGGCGTTCTCCTTCACCCATGCATGGTCGCCGCAGTTCTTCGGGTCGATGCCAGACTGCTCACAGAGCGCCGTCCACTCTGCAGCGGTCGGCAGGCGATAGGTGCGGCCCGTCTTCGCCGAGAGCCACTCGCAGAACTGCTTCGCGCTGAGGAAGGTGGGAGAGATCACGGGGAAACCGACATGCCCGAACTCGCGGTCCATCCCGATGTAGGGCTTGGTCGGCTTGGTCACGGCGTCTGCCTTGTCGTTCGACTTTCCGTCGGCCTTGTCTGTGCCATAGACAAAGACATCGAAGAGCTCCCACGGGATCTCCGTGGTCGAGACATGCAGCGTGCGGGTGCCGCCGCCTTCCGCAGGCGCTTTGAACGGCACGAACTCGATGACAAAGGTCGACCCGTCGACCTCTTGGCGGAAGCCTGTCGAAGCCGAGGCGTCCGAGCGCGACGGATCAAACGGAGACGGAGACGGAGTCGCTGCCGGCGACGAAGCAAGCGGCAGAGCCAGCGAGGCCGCGAAGAGCCTCATCGGACACACGAACGCTCTGCGCATGCTGCACATCGGCATGACGGAGGATTCTCGCGGCCAGCGCCGCGAAAATCAACCGTGGCACCTTCTGCGCGCGCTCACTGCCACGCGGAGAGGAGAAGCGCGAGGTCGCCCGCGCCGACGATGCCGTCTCCGTCGATGTCGGCCGCGGCGTTGGCGCTGCCCCACGCGCCGAGCAGAAGGCCCAGATCGCTTGCATTCACGGCGCCATCGCCGTTGAGGTCGCCGACGAGCGGCGGAGCGCACTCGATGTCAACGACGCGGAAGTCGTCGACGCCCGCCTCGACGAGCGAGCCCTGGTCGAGATCGCGCGCAACGAAGCGCACGCGGACCTGCGCAGAGGGCGCCACGAAGTCGGCGACGCGGAAGGAGCGGAAGGTCCACGCCGCGTTGTTGGTGGCGATGTTCTCGACGAGGGTCCAGGTCGTGCCGTTGTCGTTCGAGACGGAGACGGGCATCGAGTCCGCGTTCGCAGCCGCGCCGAGGTTGTTCGAGTACCAGTACCAGTACTCGATGATCGCCTCAGGCTTGTCGGCGAGATTCAGGACGGGCGAGACGAGCGTGGTGATGCCGCCATCGACATCCGCCGCGCCAGCGCCGCCGCCGACGACGCCCTGCCCCGTCACGAAGCACTGCGTGCCGTTGACGGTGTGGTCGTCCTCGGGCTGGGCCGTCGTGCCGACCGGGTCGACGCGCACCCACTGGCCCGAGGTCGCGGTGTCACCTGCGACTCCAGCCTGCCAGCCCAGGTTCGTCTCGAAGGCATCGTCGAACGCGACCTCGACGCCGAACGCCGAGAGCGCCGTGCGCGGAGCCGTGCTGAACGAATCGCCCTTCACGTTCGAGACCTCGAAGACATAGGTCACGATGTCCGCGCATGGAGTCGCGGGGAACACAGCGCTGAAGGTGCTTCCCTTCAGCTGCGTGAGCGGAACGGTCGCCTCGTCGGCCGCCCACGACACGCGCATGGCGGCGGTCGAGAGGTCGAGCGTCTGTCCAAGGCCTGGCTCGATCTCGACGAGGAGTTCAGTCCCGCCCGTGGGCGCGACGAACTCGGGCGCCGCCGAGACCAGGTCGATCGTGGCCACGGGCCCGCCGAGGCGCCAGACGAAGAGGCCGCGCTCAAGGTCGCTGCCGATGATCGTGCCGCTCGGGAAGTAGGGCCAGATGTTCCAGAGTCCGTTGAAGCTCGCGCCGTCGTCGGCGGGATAGGTGTCGAACCACGCCACCTCGGGCGGATTGGTGGGGTTCGCGCCGATGTCGAAAATGCGCATGCCCGAGCGATAGTTCGCCTCGTAGACGAGGCCGTCCTTCACATAGATGTTGTGGCCGATCGCGGGGTTGTTGTTGGTGAAGGTGCCCACGACGATGGGAGCCGAGAGGTTCGACACATCCATCACGATGGTGGTGGTGACGCTGACCGTGTCGCCTTCATCGAGCTCGTCGTTGATGTAGACGTAGCGCCCTTGCTCGTCGAGCCAGCCTTGGTGGCAGAAGCGGGCGTTCGGGTAGGTCGTGTACGAGAGCTGCACGGGGCTCTGCTTGTTCGTCACGTCGACGATGTAGAGGCCCGTGTTGGCGAATCCGCCGTTGCCGCCGCCGTAACAGAACGCGATCTGCTTGCCTGCGTATGGGCCGCTCGTGAAGGTGCGAACCTCCGCCTCGTGGACGTAGATCGGCCCCCACGCGCCGACATAGGTCGGGTTCGCGGGATTGGCGTTCAGGTCGTACATGCGAAGGCCGTTCGATCCTCCGCCCGCGCGGTAGAGAAAGCCGCTCGTGTTGTCGATCGCGAGGGTGTGCGTCGCGGCGGTCGTGGTGGTCGGTGCGGTGACTGTGTTGACGAGCGTCACTGTGCCCGCGCTGTCAAGCTGCGAGAGATCGAACACCTGGATGCCCGAGCCACCCTCGGACGCCGCGTAGCAGTAGTTGAGATGGGTGCGGACATCGCGCCACAGGCTCGTCGGCCCGACTTGGAACGACTTCAGCGTCGCGGCCGAGGGATCCGTGACCTCCACGAACGCCGTTCCCGTCGAGAGCCCCATGATCGCGTATTCGCGACCAGCGGGCGAGATCCAGCCCCAGCAACTGTTGCCACTCTGCGCGCCTGCCGACATGGTGTTGAGCGGCAGCCACGACTTCAGCTGCACGCCATTCGACGCGAAGCCGCCACCTGCAACGCCGCCATCGCCTGACTTCCCCTCGTGCCAGACGGGGCCGCGGAAGGGCTTCTGGCGATCACGGGCCTTTCCGTCGTCCTCATGCGCGAATGCGCTGCCCGTGGTGAGCGAGAGGGCGGCAAGCGCCACGGTGAGAACGGAGGGAAGAGCGAGGGAGAGGGAGGGTCGGGGCATTGCGAATGGTGCTCGGTTTCGAAACCCCGACGACTCGCGTGAGGGGGATGACTCAAGATACTCTCAGGAATGCATTGTCCAAGTTGATCGGGTCAGGAAGTTCGCGCTCGGAGCGAACATCTCCATGAATGATCGGCGTGAACGGGGTCGTGGACGGGGTCGTGAACTGGGTCGCGGACTGGAGGAGCCGCCCGCCAAGGTCGGAGAACCTTGCCGTGCAGGCCTTGGAAACGCAAGGACCAGCCGGGTGACCGCCCGTCGGGTTACTGGGTTCGCGGCGCCTCAGCGGGCGGTTCCAGCGACTTACCGAGGTCGATGGGATTCGCAGCCCACCTCGGGTCGGGGCCAGAGCCGGTCAGTGCGCGAAGGAACGCCTCGAGGTCCGCGCGCCCCTGGTCGCCGAGGCCGAGCGGCACGAGCACGCTTTCGCCGTGGTGCCCGATCGGCGCTGCGCCTTCGAGCGTGTCGTAGAAGCGCACCACATCGGCGAGCGTCGCCAGGCGGCCATCGTGCATGTAGGGCGGGGTGAGCGCCACGCTGCGCAGGGGCGGCGTTCGGAACTGACCGAACAGCTCGGGCGAGCGCTTGAGGCTTCGCACCATCTGCCCTTTGGGGGAGTCGGGATCGTCGCTGAATCGGCCCGCTGCGTTGAACGGGTTCGATTGGACGAAGTCGACCGCCGCGAGGCGCGCGGGGTCGTCGGGCACGCGTCCGTTCGCGCCGACGAGGCCGAGCGCGTGGAACTCCTCGTCAGTGAAGTTCGCACCTCTGTGGCACTGGAAGCAGCCACCGCGCGAGACGAAGACAGCAAGTCCCCTGCGGGCCGAGGCGTCGAGCGCCTCGGGGTCGCCCTCGGGCTGGCCGCGGAGCCCGGCGATGAAGCGGTCGATCGGGGCCGTGCCCGACCGGAGCGTGCGCTGGTAGGCGCCGAGCGCCTTGAGCAGGTTCACGGTCGTGCGGTCGATGGCGTCGCGGGTCGCCTCGTCGAGCGCGTTCCACCGCGCGGCTGCTGCGTCCCGCGACGAGCCCTCGAGGGAGTCATCGAGGGAGCCATCGAGGGAGCCATCGAGCGGGCGGGCGGGCTCGCGCAGCGGATCGTCGCCACGCCGCGGCGACACCTCTGCGGGCATCGCGCCGAACACGGCCTCATAGCGCGCGCGAAGCGACGCATCGTCGCGCACCACGCGCACGAAGCTCGTGCGGTCGCCGCCCATCTCGACGGGATTCTCGATCGGAGCGAGCGCCTGCGACCAAAGCGAGTCGAACTTGCCGTCCCAGCCGACCCAGCGGCGGCGGCCCGAGTCGACGACCGTCGGCGCATTGCGCGTGGTCACGCCGATCCCGCGTGCAAGCGGCAGGCCGTCTGTGAAGTGCCTGGCGGGATCGTGGCAGGTGGCGCAGGACACGGCCTTCGGCGAGAAGCGCGTGTCGAAGAAGAGCCGCTGCCCGAGCTCGGCCGCGCGCTCGTCGTCGGCGACGCGGTTCGTGGGTTCGCCAGGAAACGCTGCGATGGGCGACATGCGCGCGATGCGCGCGACTTCCTCAGGGGTGAGCGAAGCAAGCTCGGCAGGGAGCCGCGCCTGGTCGATGGCGGGCGCGCGTTGCGTCTGCGCGGACGCGGTCGATACAACCATGACCGCCGCCACGGCGCAGAGCGCGGAGAGGAGATGGAATGCCCTACTCGACATCGACGATCCACTGCGTACGCTCGCGCACACCGTCCTCGCCGACATCGATGGCGAGCACCCAGCGTCCGGGCATATGGAAGAGCAATCCCTCGCCGAGGAAGGTGTCGCCGCCGTGGCGCTTCACCGTCGGCACGAAGTTCATTCCATGGCCGTGGTGCGGCATCTCCGCATCGACGAACAGTTCCGCATCTGCGGAGACGAGCTTGCCGTCCGCGCGGGTGACTGCGAACGCGATCGCAAAGGGCTCAGCGTCTGGGATCGCCCCGCCCACCACTTCCCACTTCACGGTGTAGGTCCCATCCGCGGAAGTGCCCGAACGCGCGTCGGCAGAGAGCTGCACGGGCGGGTCCCGCGGCACCTCGGCTGGAGGCGTCGCGGCTGACGGCGGCGCGGCGGGCTGCGGCGCGGCGGGCTGCGACGGTGCCGTGCGGTCACAGCCGAGCACGAGAAGCGCGGAGCACGCAGCAAGAAGTCCAAGGATCGGCTCTCGACTCATTGCTCAGTCGCCTTTCGCGACGAGGCCCCAGGCGCCTCTGGCGTCGACGCAGGTGCCGCGCCGGGCGAACCCCTGCGCTTCTTGTCGTAGTAGCGGCCAAGGCTTCCGGTGAGGTTCCAGTTGAAGCCCTCGCCAAAGCGCTGGAAGCGGTGGTTGCCACGATCGATCACGATGAGCCCCTTCGGAGACGAGAGGATCGACTGCGGGTCGTAGAACTGTTCGTCAAGGATGCCGCGCCCCCCCACGCGCCGCGCACCCTGCGGATCGGAGACGAGCACCGCGTCGAGCGCAGCGTCGCTCACGACCAACTGCCCCCGCTCGTCGAAGGCGACGCCGCTCGGACGGACGAAGTCCCAGCCAAGCTTCGAGAGCGCAGTCCAAGCTCCCGATGGATCGCGCACGAACACGCGCCGCGCCACTGGATCGGCGACCGCGAGACGACCATCGGGGGCAACCGCAAGCTCTTCGGGCGAGCGGGCCTCCGCTGGCAGCGGGATCCATGAAGCGCCCGCGAGGAGCTCGAGTCGCCCATCGGCGCGGTGGATTCCGAGATTGGCTCGGTCGAGGAGCAGCGCCTCGATCCCCTGAACTTCGGCCGAAAGCTCGATGTCTGTGATGTCCGGCGCACGACGGTCGGTGCCGCGGACGAGCCGCTCGAGATCCACCGATCGCGCGAGCCGCGGCATGAACAGATCGACGATCGGCTCCTTGCTGCGGTCCCACTCGACATCGAAGACATCGATGCGCGCGTGGACGC
>JBIKTI010000097.1:0-7685 GCA_044348205.1 Phycisphaerales bacterium
TGAAGTCTGCTGGCACACTTGGCTGGGGACTCCGACGATCTGAATCGCGCGAGACGACGACCAAGGGTGCCCGTGGTTGTCGACTCCGAAGATCTGAATCGTGCGACACCGCAATCCCGGGCGTCAATCTCTCAGGCGCTGCCCGCGCAGACAAGCCTCCGCGCGAGCTCCGCGACATCGCGGTCGAAGCGCGACACGAGGGCGTGCGCGGCGTGCGGACCGAGGTCGATCGACGCGTGCACGAGCGCGGGCACGCCGCATGCGAGCGCCCACAGCACGGGGAGCGACGAGACGGCCTCTCCCGCAGCGCAGACCGAACGCGGCAGCCGCTCGGGTGGCCGCCAGCCTGCGCAGACATCGGGCCGCTCGAGCGCGCCGTCGCGGTCGAGCACGCATGCGTCGAGCGCAGGAAGAAGTTCCCACGGCCGCTCCACGCGAGCGTCGACGACGATCGGCTGGCCGTTCGCGGCGCCCTGAAGGAACGCGTCGATCTCCTGCCATCGCGGCGTCTCGGGCGACACCACGAGACGGATCGGCGCACCTCCGACGACCGCCATGCCGACGGCACGCGCAAGAAAGGAGAGATCGACCGTCTCGGCGCGCTCGCAGCCGACGAACACCGCGATGTCGCGCGGGGCGAGGCCGAGCTCGCGACGGATGCGCGCGCGGCGGCCCTCGGGCCATGCGGGCACGGGCGGAAGCGCGTCGGGCGGACCTTCGCGCCGGAGCCCCTCGCGCGGATCGTCGTCGGAGGGCGGTCCCGACTGTCGATGCGCGATCACCAGCGCTTCCGCGATCGGGCCGTGCACGACGGTGATGGCGTCTGGCTGCAGAAACGCGGGCATCGCCTGAAACCACGCATCGTGCGCAAGGTCGATCGACCCGTCCTCGCCCGCGTGCTTCCGCAGTTCCGACAGGCTCGTCGGCTCGGGCATGAGTTCAGTCCAATGTCGCGGGCCTCCGCGCGCGGTGATGGCGCGGCTCGGCGAACGCATGGCGTAGTTCACGCCGCCGATGCGGGCGATCTGCTCGATCGCGCCAGCGCACTTGGGCGCGTAGGCGTGGATGCGCGCGGCGAACGCAGCAGGCCCGAGGATCTCGACCCCGTCGCGCTCGCCCGCCTCGCGGGCGATCCGCTCGAGCGTGCACTCTCCCGACTCCTCGAAGCAGACGACATGCCGCACCGCGGGCTGCGACTTCAGCAAGTCCTCACGCGCATCCCCGTGCACACGCCCGGCCCGATCCTCGGCGCCCACCCCGCCGTTCACCGCCTGCGCGTCCCGAGGTTCTCGCCGAGGTCGATGCGGTCGTGCTTGTAGAAGAGCCGCGCGACCTCGATTGCAGCGCGCTGCACCAGGCGATCCTCGACCGCGATCGTGTTCGAGCGCGACATCGGGCCGCCGAGCGAGGTCTCGCGGATCGTGGCCATGACCTCGCGCCCCTCGGGCTGCGACTCAGCGGACGGGAACACGCGCGCCTTCGCGTCGAGGTCGAGCACCTTCACGCGCACGCTGATCGTCGGGCGAAGGCCCTGGCTGTCGCTGCGGCCGTAGAGGTCGAAGATGAACGGCTGGATGTGGATCACCTGCGCGCAGTCGAGCGCGCGGCCGATCTTCTCGATCGACGCGAGGTTGCGCGCGTCGCCGCCCGACATGCCGCGCGCGACGGAGATCGCCTGCGCGGTCGACACGGTCGAGGAGAGGATCTCGCGCTCCATGAGGTCGAAGCTGACGCCATCGCCGATCGCAGTGAGAAGCGCGCTGCGGGGAAGGATGTTGCGCGGGTCGTCGACGAAGACCACGGTCTTCTTGTCGGCGAGCGTGAACTCCGCCTCGATCTGGCCAGGGCCCTCGATGATGTAGGCGACGGGCGTGACGATGTTGCACGAAGTGAGCGCGGGCACGGAGAGCGCCAGCGCTCCAAGCGAGAGGAGGACGCGCGCCGTCTTCGTGGAGTTGGTCTTCGTTCGATCGTGCATGGCGTGTCTCGTCTGCATTCTTCTCGTGTCCCTGCGCCATCGTTGGCGGCGCGTCAGCGGTCCGGATACTTGTCCTCGATGTGGCGGTAGAAGAGCCACGAGGTGCGCTGGATGAAGAGCGTCAGCAGGCCGCGCTCGATGTCCTCGCGCCGCGCGGCCTCGCGTCCCACGCCCTCCTTGTCGGGGAAGCGCACCATCACATTCGTCGTGTAGACGAACTCGTCGGGCGCGAAGGTGTCGGCCTCGATCACGCCGACCGTCGCGCCGGCGGCGCCGTCCCAGAGATAGCTGTTGCCAGTCGGATTCAGCCTGAACTCGTAGAGGTCGATGTGGACGAGGCGGTTCACGCCGAGCTCGCGGGCGATCTCTCCGTAGGCGAGCGCGCGCCACTGCGGGGTGCGGTACTGCCAGTCGAGCACCTCGCCAGGGGGAAGCACCGACGCGCCCTTCACGAAGGCGCGGATGCGCGCCGCCACATTCGCGGTGATCTGACCGATCACGGTCGGATGCTCGACGAGCGTCGCGTAGTCGGCGTTGACGACGACGGCGACCGTCTGGTTCTCGAGACCGTCGTACTCCGCGGGCACATCGAGCTTCTTGCCGCGCTCGATCTGCTCGCCGAGGGCGCCGATCGCGCCCGCGACGCATCCTGGCGCGACGACAAGCGCAAGCACGGCGACGCACGCTGCGGTGACCCGCGCAGCAACGGGACCGCGCGGCGCGCGCGCGGCGGAGGGCGATGGCTGTGCGGTCCTCTGTCGTGACATCGTTCGAATCACTCTCCTGTGTGGCGTCCTCGCATCGGGCGCCGAACCGTCATTCCATCCAGCCGCGCATGATCGCGGCCTTGTATCCCCAGGCGAGGAGCGCAGCGAGGCCGACGAGCCATGCGCTGCGCGCGTTCCAGAGCCGCTCGTAGACGGGGAGGACCGTCTTTCCTGAGACGAGCGTCCACACCGAGGCCACGAACGCCATGCCAGTCGCGACCGCGAGCAGGCAACCGAGGGGCTGCGTCATGAAGCTCGCGACGAGGTCGCCCTTCGCCGCGAAGGCGAAGGCGGTCGTCATGCCGCAGGACGGGCATGGTATCCCGAACTGCGCTGGCCACGAGCATGGCGGAAGCCCGAGGGCTTCGTGCGTCCCAAAACCGCGGTTCGAGGGCTTCAGCGACCACGCGGTCGACAGCAAGGCGCCCGTCGCGCCCGCCACGACGAGCGCGGCGAAGCGCCTGCGGCGTCGATCCTCCGAGCGGGCGTACGCGGCCGTCGACTCAAGAGCGATGCCCGCGGGGAAGTCGGGCGGCGCCTGCGGCGGTCGGACCGCGGGGTCTGCGACCACCTGTGGGGTTGGCTCGGATCCCTCGTGCACGGCGGGGAGCGTAGCGCGCCGCGCGACCTCCTGCGCGCCCTGCCGCTACCGTGGCGCCACCATGACGCACGCGCCGTTCTGGGCCGACGGCCACCTCGACATCGCCTACCTCGCCGTCAATGGCCGCGACATGCGCGCCTCCGTTCCAGCGGATGCGCCCCACTCGCTCACGCTCGGGTCGATGCGCGAGGGCGGCGTGCGCGTCGCGCTCGGCACGATCTTCACCGAGCACGGCGGCGACGCTGCGAAGGACCGCGCCGCGTACATCGATTCGAGCGACCTCGAGGGCGCGCACCGCGCTGGCGCGCTCCAGCTCGAGTGGTACGAGGCGATGGAGCGCGCGGGCGAGATCGCGATCATCCGCACGCGCGGCGACCTCGCGCGGGCGGCCGCGGGCCAAGGCCCGCTCGGCATCGTCATCCTCATGGAGTGCGCCGACCCGATCCGCTCGCCCGACGAGGTGGCGTGGTGGCATTCGCACGGGCTGCGCGTCGTTGGCCTGAGCTGGGGCCACGGAAGCCGCTACTCGGGCGGAAACGCGCGCGCGGGCGGGCTCACCGCCGTCGGGCGCCGTTTCGTGGAGGCGCTCGATGCGTGCGGCATCCTGCACGACGCGTCGCATCTCTCGCGCGCGGCGTTCGACGATCTTCTCACGGCGTCGGACGCGCGCGTGATTGCATCGCATTCGAACGCGCAGGCGCTCCTTGCGGCAAGCGAGCGGCACATCACCGACGCGCAGATCGCCGCAATCCGCGAGCGCGACGGCTGGGTCGGCCTCAACCTCTACGGCCGCTTCCTCGCGGCCGACCGCCGCGCGACCCTCTCGGACGCCGTGGCGCACACGATGCATGTGGCCCGCATCGCGGGCGCAGACCGCGTCGGGCTCGGAAGCGACCTCGACGGCGGATTCGGTCGCGAGGCGCTGCCAGTCGAGATCCAGTCGACGAGCGACTACCCGAAGCTGCTCGACGCCCTCGATGCGGCGGGGTTCGGCGCGCTCGGCGGCACGCGCGCGGGCTTCGCGCACGCGAACCTGCTGCGCGTGCTCGAGGCGGCGCTGCCAGCCTGAGGCGCAGCCGTCAGGCGTTCACGACATGGCCTGCGAGAGGTAGCCGCGCCTGCCCCCGACCTCGACGAGCGTGAGCAGGTGGACGATGGCTCCATCGATCGCGCGTGCATCGCACAGGTTCGCGACGACGAGGTCGACGATCGGCTCCGCACGCGCGATGCGCGCATCGGCCATCGCAAGAAGCTCCGCGTGCTCGCGCGCCCACGCGGAGACGCGCAGGATCGCCTCCGCATCGCATGCGCGGCCGACGATGTGCAGACGGCCCTCTTGGTCGAGCGCAAGCTCGATCGACTTGTCGCGGGGAGCGCGGATCGCGATCGCCGTGAGCCCGTCGAGGAGCGCCACGAGCGCCTCCGGCAGTTCCGCGTCGATCCTGCGGACGCGCGCGGGCGCGGCGCCCGCGAGCGGCGCTGGCGGCAGCGCGGCGGGGGCGGGAGAGGCTGCCGGCGCGGCGGGCGCGGGCGTGGGCTTTGGCTCGACGACGGCGTCGTCCGTCCGCCCTGCGCGTGCGCGCGGGAACGGCAGAGTCGGTGCCAGGCGCACCTCGGGCTCCATGGCGGGCACCGCCACAGCGCTCGGCATGGCCGCTGCTCGGCGCGGCGGAAGGCGCTCGGGCCGAGCGGCGAACCGCTCGCGCACGGACTGCTCCGCAGGCGTGGATGCGTGAGGCGCGGGCGACGATTCCGTCGCGGCCTCGGCAGCGTCGATGTCCGCGAAGAGCTCTTCAAGCGACGGCTCGCGCGCGTCGAAAGTGCCGCGGAAGACGCTCTCGACCGCCGCGACCCGCTGCAGTCCGCCGCGCACGGGAAGCTCGACCTTCAGGAAGGCGCGCATGGTGCGGTCGAGCGTGTTCGAGACGCCGCGGCAGGCCTCGTCGTCGGCGCCGAGGACGGCGACGGACACGCGGGGCGCAGAACCTGGGAGCGCGCCGCGCGCGGAGCCCGCGCGCGATGGGCGCGCGCGCATCCGCTCGATGGAGTCCTTCACCAGCGTGTACGCGGCGACGACGGCGGGTTCGTCGGCGCCCGTGAGCACCACGATCTCCTCGGTCGCATCGGGAATCGACACTCCCGCGGGCGTCGGCGGCACGATGAACCATGCTCCCACGAGCGGCGCGACCGCGCGCAGCGCCTCCGCAAGCGTCGCCTGCGGGCGAACCGCGGGGCGCACCCCGCCCGTGCGGAAGACCTCGACCTGCACAGCGTCGCGCTCCATGCGCAGAAGGCACACGGGTCCCCTGTCGCGGGCCTCGCGGTCTGCGAACTGCGAGAGCCAGAGGCCGCTCATCATCGGGAGGTTTCCGACGAGAAGCACGGTGCGCGGCCGCGTCACGGCCGCGACCTGCGCGGGGCCAAGGAAGGCGTCGAGGTTCCTGTCGAACGGGTTCTCTCTGACGATCGTCATCGGCGGTACTCCGATGCATGCAGCGCGGTGCGGTGGTCGGACGCGGTCGCGGCGGGCGCGGGCACCTCGACGAGGTTCACGCCGAGTTCGCCCCGTTGCGCCGTGCGGTGGAGGTTGAACTCGTCGAGCGTCTCGACGCCGTCAACGACGATGCGGTAGGCGTGGCGGCCGGGAGAAAGCGCGACCTGCGCCTCGAGCCGCGCGCCGTCCGCCGTCGCACGGAACGGCAGCGCGTCGGGGTGCCATCCGTTGAAGGCGCCGACGACGCTCATCGCGCGCGGCGATGAGGGCTGGGTGAAGACGACGATGCCGTCGCGGCCTGCGCGCACGCCGAAGCCGCCACCCGCTGGCGCCGTGGTGCGCGCGCGGTCGGGCAGCGCTCGCAGACGCGCGGCGAGGTCGGAGGCGCGGTCCGTCTGCGGCGCGGCGCCACCGCGCGCCATGATCGAGTCGGCGACGAAGGCAGAACGCTCCGCCGGCTCTGGACGCGCGGAAAGATCGGGACGCGCGGCGAGGGTCTCAATGACGGGTGGCTCGCGGAACGCGTCGGAGCCCACCTCGACGCGGGCCGCCGCGGGAAGCCCGCCATACTCGTCGAGCGCACGGCCTGCGAGCACTTCCTCGCGGAGCCAGCGCGCGAGTGCGTCGAAGTCGCGCGCTGCCTCGGATTCCGGCGCGAACTCCGTGATGGCCTGGCCATAGCTCGCTGCGTCGCGGAGTTCATCATGCTCGCGCACCGAAATCGGCAGCAGCGCGTCGGGGAAGCGCCGTCGGAGCGTCGCGACCACATCGCGTGAGAGGGCGCGCGACTCGTTCACGAGCGTCGGAAGCAGGCGGAAGGGAATGTCCCGCCCGAATCGACGCACGACGGCCTGGATCGTCTCGATCTGCCGCTCCGCGCCCTTCAGGCTGAAGTACCCCGTCTCGACGGGAACGAGCACGAGGTCCGCCGCGCGCAGCGCGTTGAAGGTCAGGAGCCCGATCGTGGGCGGGCAGTCGACGACGCACCAGTCGAAGCCGCCGCGCCACGCTGCAAGGACGCGCGCAAGACGCCTGTCGCGGTCGAGGCGCGATGCGAGCGGCCCGCTCGGGGCCTCGAGCGCAGCAAGCGACACGCTCGACGGAAGCAGACGCAGGTTGCGCGCGACATCCCAGAGGTAGTCGTCCGCAGCGGGCGATGCTGCGTGGTCTGCAAGGATCGCGTCCGCGACGGTGCGCTCAAGCGTCTGCTCTGGCACGCCGAGACCCGCAGCGCAGTGCGACTGCGGATCCATGTCGACGAGAAGCGTGCGGGCGCCGTCGCGAGCAAGGACCGCGGCGAGGTTGACAGCGGTCGTGGTCTTGCCACAGCCGCCCTTCTGGTTCACGATCGCAACGACGCGCATCGGGCGGGATATCGGTCGGATCCGAGGAGCTTCGGCATTTTTCGCGGGGTAGAGCGGCGACTCGGCCGGGGGCGTCTCACTCGACGGCGCCGATCGCGGCGAGCCCTGCGGCCACTGCGGACTCGGGCGCGTCCGCCACGAGTTCGACCACTCCGATCGCGCGCGGCAGGACGAGGCGCAGCGTGCGCACCCCCCCGGTCGCGGCGTTCTTCTTGTCGAAGCCCATGCGGCGGCGGACTTCGGCCGCGGAGACAGGCCGCGGCATCGCCGTCGGAAGGCCAAGCGCGCCAAGGAGCGCGGCCACGCGGTCCGCGACGGCCGTGTCGAGGCGCCCCGCTGCGGAGGCAGAGCGGCAGGCCGCGACCATGCCGATCGCGACAGCCTCGCCGTGGAGGAGATCAAGCTCGGGAATCGTCTCGATCGCGTGGCCGAAGGTGTGGCCGAGGTTCAGATGCGCGCGTTCGCCCCGCTCAAAGGGGTC
>JBIKTI010000525.1:0-6376 GCA_044348205.1 Phycisphaerales bacterium
ATCTGCAAAACGTTAGCAAACAGCTTAGGACTTAGATTGAAATAATTAAGGTTTTTCGTAAATGTTGCCAATTATTTCTAAATATGGCATTTCTTGATATAATTGACAATTAAAATGCTCATTATCATTAATAATAAAAGAAGCTGTTTTTTTATGAAACTTAACTACACCCATTTTTCCATAATTAGTTTTTACAATATCGCCTTCATAAATTTCTTTACCATTTTTATCAATTAATCCAGTAAATTGCATAACTTGAAAATTTCTACAAGCAAACAAATCGTTTATAGGTTCGCTTTCAAAAAAGCAAAATCTATCTCCATAAAGCATTTCCATTTCACAAATATCTTCTTCATAGTTAAGTTCGCCAAAATTGCCCCAAAACCTAAATTTTAAAAGCCGATTTGCTAACAGCGGTTTCACAAGATTGTTGCTTTCCGCATTTTTTGAAAGTTCAGTCATAATTTTATAGTTTAGTTATTATTTATTAAGTTTGTTTTTAAATCGGCAACAACCTCGTGAAGCCACATACGTTATATAATAGCATACAACCTGTCGTTGCAACAACCATTTAAACAAGAAATACCACTTCCACCATTATCATATTTAACATAGATATTATAGATATTTTCTATTTCTGTTATCGTTCCTTTATCGCCATCTTTATCAATAACTTTCTGTCCTACAAAAATGCCATCACATAACAGTGGTTTTGACTTATTGCCGTTTTCGGCTTCATTTAATGTTGGTTTTGTGTCTTTAAGCATAGTTTTAAATTTAAGATTAGTTTGTACTTGGTTATTTAGTTTTTGGCTCGCCACAACGACGACAAAGCCGAAAACCGTTATGGTTAATAATTTGTAGCGGGAGAAGGAATCGAACCTCCGACCTTTAGGAAATCAGCCTAACAAGCTACCTCTGCTCTATCCCGCAATTTATAAGATTCTATTTTAAGCGGAATCTTAAACGCTTTTTGAGTATTCTATTTTTTTACTTTTTAATTCGGCAACTTCTCCTTTCTTTTAAATATTACTAACCATAACAGCAGGTAATCGATATTGTGGCTTTTGGTTTGATTTATAATTAATTTTGAACTTGTAAAAAATCTTTACAAGTTAATTCATAACTTCATTAACAGCTTTCCTACTTATTTCTCTAATCTTTTTCTTGCCTAATTTTTTAATCGTTTCCAATTCAAAAAATATAGTTACACGCTCTTTTACTTTTTCTCTATTCTCAAACTTCGGTCTTGCCATATCTTTTTTTTACAAAAATAATAATTAAAATGACACTAAAACTATTATAGTGTAATTTATAATCATTCTAAATTAACTTTACTTTGGTAAATTATAAACACCTCTTCATTTTCAAGGTCAAAAGAAATATGTTTATTACTTGCCTGTTGTAAAGATTTCTGAATAATAAATATCTGGTGAAAGGTGTAAGCTTTTTTCAAGTATTTATCACCGTATAATGGCGTTGATTTTAAGTTGTGGAATTTTACAATTCTGCTTATAGTGTCATAATTTACCCCACATACTTTTGCTATATCGTTTATCGTGTACATCATAATTTAAAGTTATCAAGTAAATAAGGCAAAGCATGTTTATTAATATCAAAAGCAAATTCATCAAATTGGTAACCTCTGGAGTAGGGATTATTAACTTTAACAGTTCCATCAGCTTCAACTTCTAAATTAATAACTGTTTCTGCTTTTTTCAAAACATAAGTTCCCAAATGCCCTAAGGGTTTACCAGTTAAACCGCTCTTGTGAATAATTGTAGTAATGTGTAAATTGTACTCATAAGACCATTTTAAGATATAATCAGAAGCTTCTTTACTCATAACAATATCATTCGTATTTTCAACTAAATCAGCTATTCCATCAATAGAAAGCAGTTTTATATCTTCGGTAAAATAACGTTTCTGATTTTTCAAAAGTGTATCAATCATAAACAACCGCTCTTGACTTGATTTATGTCGTGTTGCAAATCCTTTATAGTTTACATATTTTGCGCCAGTCATATCCTGTATACGTCTAAAAGTCCTTTGAGTATAGTATTTTCCCTGTTCAGTATCAAAGTCCGCAATACCAAATTCTTTATGTCGATGGCTTTTTATATTTGGAAATAACAAATTAGCTTTTCCACCAATGTAGCACCCAAGTAAAGCGGATTTTAAAAATGATTTCTTTGCTTTTGATTGTGCTATAATAGCTGAAAATTCTCCCTCTGTCATTACAGGTGTTGGGTACATATTACCTTTGTATTCGTGTTCACCAACTGAAAGCAGTATTTTTGGCTTTTCGATTTCTAAATCTAAATCCACATAACACTCATCCAGCATAGATAAATAATCTACATTTTCTGTTTTTAAAACATCCTCAAATTTTGGTATTTCAATCATTGTAAATTATTAAAATTGTTTATGCTTTCAGTTATTGTTGCATCTAAAGATTTGGTAACTTCTTCTAAAGTCCATTTGTTTACGTTTTTAAAAAAATCAGTACATTCTTTTAGCTTTTCGATTTCATCAGGATATTCAATGTAGTGTTTGCTTTCAGGATTAATGCCTTTTGAATAAAGATATTTATTAAATTCTAAATCGTTTAATTTTTGCGCAAACTTTTCATAATGTAAATCTAAAGGAAATTTCAAAATATCATTCATTCTTTTTTTTGCGAAAGGAATATCTTTATAATGGTTAATTTCTTGTATAAAAACATAGCAGTATAATTTAGCAAATAATACATTTTGTTGCTTATTAATTTGCTTTTGCCTATTTACCCATTCTGCTAAAAATGTGATACATTCAAAATCAAATTTACAGGGTTTTATTTGAGTAGATTTAAACCTGTTAAACAACCACTCGAAAGATTTTTCTATTGTCATATTAATGGAATAAATTTAGGCTTATCTTTTACTTCTTTTGCTAATTCAATCGGTAGCCATCGGGCAAAGTGGGATTGATATTCTCGCTTATTATTTTTTTTTTCGCCTTGTGCTATTAAGTTGTTATTGAATTTAGTTAAATATAGCTTTACTTTATCAGGAGTAGTTCGATTGTTTTTTGCGTTTATTTCAATCCAACTTTCAGAAATAAACAACTCATTAAAAATCTCTTTATTTATTTCTATTTTAGTTTCTATTTCTCTTTCTATTTGTTTCGAGGTAGGTTTCGATATAGGTTTCGAGGTAGGTTTCAATAAATTATTTAAAGAGGTTTCAGTAGGGCTTCCTTTTTTACCACCTCTAGACAAATTTAAACGACTTTCACAGCTAGGAATAAACAAATCGTTACCTTTAATTACAATTAAATCAAAATGCATTAAACGCCCTAAAATTGCTTTTAATTCATCAACACTAATTGCAAATTTTCTGCTCCATACTTCAAGTTTAATATCTGTTTTATTATCGTTTAACATTGCTAAATCAATTAATTCACGATATAAACCACGTTCCGATAAATTAAGTTCAAAAACACTTTCTGAATTTCCCCAATCTTTAGGGTACCAAGTATATCCAAGTTTAGCCATAATATAAATATAAATAAATACAAAACCCAATATTTTACTAAGGGCTTCGACTTCCTTTTCAAATACTGGGTTGTATAAAATCTTAATGTTACTATAATGTCGAAGCGTAACTTTTACAAAGATAAAAAATTAATCGAATAAATCAACTAAATTTTTGATTTTTTCATAATCAGAATTTTTTAAGGAATATTCAAAATACCATCCATCAGAATAAGCATCCTTCCAGGTTATAGTTTTTCGATTTAATTCAACTCCGAAAGGTATTTCAAAGTTTCTGCGGATTTCACGTGAACAGTTGGAAGCTTTAATTAGCCAAATGTTCTTGATGCTTAAAGGCGTTCCTGATAAGAAGTGCTTAATAAGTCTTTTTTGAATAGGTGATGTAATTTTCATAATTTAAGTTTTTAAATATTTATCGATTTCTTTTTTTATTGTTTCAAAATCCCAAGCGAAAAAAGACTTATATCCCTTTTCGTTTAGTTTTAATATTGTTTCAAGTTGGTTTTTTAAATGGTCTTTTTGTGATGCTTTAATCTCACCATTTAGCTTGTATGGTGTTGTTATCTTTAACTCAATAAACAATCCTTTATAAACGCTATTTGGCTCTAAAATTAGCAAATCAGGGCAATGAAAACCACTCTTTTGTATTGCTTTGTTTCGGTTTTGCTGTGCTGGTGTTAAACTCAAACTTGCTACCGTATCGGACAAATAAAATACATTTGGATATTGATAGTTTAAGTACTGACAAACTGCCTTTTGAAGTTCAAATTCTGCGTGTTTCATAATCTTTTATAAAAAGTTCTAATAATTCATCGTTTGTTTTTACTTCAACAGAAAATAAGCCATTTCTCCATTCATTACTATATCTGCGATAACCTTTTAAGGATACCCAAAGCAAAAACTTAAACATAAATTCTTTGCTATACATATCTTTGTTGCATATTCTTTCAATATCATACATTTGAGTTTGAAGTGCTATGACACCTAATTCATTAGATAAATAGCTAAATAACTCTTGTTGTGGTGGATTTTCCATTTTTATAATTTTAGTGTTAAGTCCTCATTCGGAAGTGGCGCATCTACATTAAACCATTCTTTTAAATGTTCTCTTATTTCAGTATGATAAACTTCCATTTCGGTTGTTGTATTTTCGGTTGTTGATTTTGGAACTTTGATAATTTGTCCTGTACTTTCGTTTACCTTTTCGTTAAAGCAAAAATTTTCTTTTAAGTAGCAATGCGTTTTTTCAATGCTCCAGACTTCGCCCCAAGTATCTAAAATTGCGTTTTGAGTTAATGGAATTAAAACACTCCAGTAATACCTATTTTGTTGATTAGAACGTTTCTTTTTTGGCTTTTCAAAAGTTATAACAACCTCTTTACCCTCGAATGACTTAATCGCCTGAATAACAGTATTTCTATTTCTTTTGAATAAACCGTTGAGGATTGAGGTTGTTATTTCTATTTTCATACTTCTAAATCAAAAAGTTCAATTAATAGTTTAAGGTTTGGATTTTCTCAAAAAGGCGGGTCTTGTTCAAATTGTGCGCTTAAACTTGCTGGTTCATTTGGTGCAGTTTCTATATCAGTTTTTTCAATTCTCCAACCCTGTATTTGATTAAAATACTTTACTTCGCCTTGTGGATTATTCCATTCACGACCTCGCAAATTGATACTTACTTTTACTTCTTGACCTAATTTGTAACTGTTTAGTAAATCGCATTTATCCTGTGCAAACTCGATTAAGATATGCTGAGGGTATTGCTCATCGGTTGTTACTACCAATTCTCTTTTTTTGAAACTTGCGCTTACTTCTTGCGTGTTTCCAATTACTTTAATTTTTCCGTTTACTTCCATTTTTAAAATTGTTTATTTATTAAATTATTATAATATTCTTTTGCCCATTTTTCAACTTTAAGACAAGTTTGTTCTTTAAACATTCCTATATGAGTGTACTGTAATGGTAATTTTAAAAAACTAGCTAATTGCATATATAAAACATCCCTGTCAATTAAATTTTCTTTCCAAATTTTATCAAAAAAAACGTGAGCTTGTTTTTTTAAATTTCTTAATTCTTTATTTGCTAATCTCCCTAAAGGTTTATTATCATCGTGAGTGCCTACATAACTATCACAAATTGGGAAGTTTTTACAACAAATCACTTTTCTGCCTTTATATTCCTTACCATAAATTACTGTTTCGGTTGTTAATCTTGTTTCTGATTTACAGTAAGGACATATTTTAGCATTTATCACATTAATTTGGTAATCTGTCAATTCCATTAAAATTTAATTGTTATACTTGATTTTCTTGGTGTTGTAGATACTTTAGGAACATCATTTCCGTAGGCATCGATTATAGTTTGGTGTTGTGCTAACTTTAGAAGTTCAGCACGTGCATCCAAATCAGCTTTTAACTGTTGATATATTTCGTCCTCTGAATAGTTTATGGTATTCCCACCGTTAACTGGTGTAAATTCAACTCCGTAAACATTTGCTTTCTCTTGTGGTAAATGCTTTCTCATTTCACTATCGGCAGAGTTAACAACTTCTTTCAATCGACATAGGTTTGCCATAAATTGCATTTTGTCAACTGTTCCACTTTCGAGTAAATTATTTACTAATTGTACTCCTGTTTGTATAGCTTCTTTTTTAGTAAAAGTTGGCTCGTACATTGTTGCCATTTCTTCGGCTCTTAATGCTATATGCATTTCGCTTGATGCTCCCATTATTTTATTGGTGTTAATTTTTCTTTGAGTTCATTTTTCAATACTTCCGTAGCTTGTTTTTCACTTGCTGTAAAAGACATATACACTTTGCCAAGTTCATCGATTGTAGTACAA
>JBIKTI010000098.1:0-7564 GCA_044348205.1 Phycisphaerales bacterium
GCGCCGCGACGAGCTCTTCCTCCACGCCCGCCGCGCGGGCACGCGGGAGCAGGAAATCGCGATAGCGCGCGTCTGCGCCCGCTGCGTCGGTCTTCGCCATCTCTGCGAGCTCCGCGAGGAGCGGCAATTCCTCGTTCATGCGTGCGACGAACGCATCGAGATGGGCGCCGAGCGGCCGCTCGCCTCCGTGGGTGAGCACGGCGCGCAGCTCTCGTGGCAGCGCCCGCAGTCGCGCGACCGAAACCCGCCACGCGGGGATGTCGATGTCGCTCGGCGGCACGGGAATCGAGATGTATGAAGACCTCGGCGACACCATCGCGAGCACATCGCCTGTGAAGACGAGCTGCGCCGCCTCGCCACCGCGCCCGACCAGCCATGCGTGGTGGTGCCGTGCGTGGCCGAGGGTCTCGATCGCCTCGAAGCGGAGACCCGCGCGCTCGACCACGCCGCCGTGCTCGACCGCATGGAGCCTGTCCGCCGCGATCGGCAGCGGGTCGCCGTAGAAGCGGTCGTACCGCGGCCCGTGCACCGCGCGCGACCCCGCGATCAGCCGCGACGGCTCCGCGAGGTGCCGTTCGCCGCGCGGGTGCACGAAGACGGGCACGCCCTCGCGGGCGAAGTGCCCTGCGCTTCCCGCATGGTCGAGGTGGATGTGCGTGACGAAGAGCGCGGCGAGGTCGCGCGGCCTCAGGCCGAGCGCAGCCAGCTGCGCGACCAATCCTTCGAAGGCCACCGCGCAGCCGCACTCGACGAGGACGGCGCCGCCGTCCCCGTGCACCACGAAGGCGGACGCTGTGCCAGCGATGCCGAGGTAGCGCGTATCGAGCGTGGACAGGGCGAGGGGCGAGGGGGCGTGGCCGGGCACCGCCCGAAGGTAGCAGGGGCGGGGACGGGGCGCAGTCGGAAAAACAATGATTGTATTTCTTGCCTGAAAGACAATAGCGAGGTATGCTCCGACGCATGTCCCGCCCACCGATCCACCTCATCACCACCCCGAAGGCCTGGGCCGTGTACATCGCGCCCGTCCGCCTCGAGATCGTCGAGAGCATGCGCATGGTCGCTCCATGCTCGATCGCCGAGCTCGCGGCAGCGACCGACCGTCCCGCCGACACGCTCTACCGCCACATCGAGAAGCTGCGCAAGGTCGGCGTGGTCGTCGAGGCGGGCGTGCGGCGCTCGGGCCGTCGCTTCGAGCAGGTGTTCGACCTCGCGGGCGACGATTTCCGCCCGCAGCTGCGCGACACGAGCCCTCGCGTCGTCAACAAGATGTTCGAGGACGCCACCAAGTCGATCGCGAAGATCCTGCTCCGCACCACGCGCGACGCGGCCGCGGCCGAACAGATCGTCTATGGGCCCGAGGAGCGGAACGCGAGCGTGAAGTTCGAGCATGCGTGGCTGACGCACGAGGACTTCGCGCAGCTGCGCGAGCTCTTCGTCGGCGTGAAGCGCTTCATGGACGCCCGCAAGGCCACCAAGGTTGCCGCTGAGGATGCCACCAAGGAGACCTCGAAGGAGCGGCCGCGCGAAAGCCGCCTCTACCTCGCCACCTTCGCCGCCGTTCCCGTCCATCGGCGTCGCTCCGCGCGCGCTGTCACGGAAGGGCGTGCAGTGGCCTCGGGGTCGGACCAAGCCGCTTCCGACGGAAGGTCCCGTCCGGGCGTCGCCGCGAAGACGCCCGCGTCTCCGCGCAAGCCGCGCAGGAAGGGCTGATCCCGTCGCACCTCCGTCCCGTTCTCCATCGCCCCTCCATCGCCCTTCCATCGATCAACGCCACCGCCAAGGGAACTGAATCCATGCACCTGCTCGCACAGATGTCGTTCGTGCTCGCGCTCCTCGCCGTCTCGATCTCCGCACGCGGCGATGCCGCCGCCCTCTCCGTCGACTCGCTCCCAAGGCGCCCCGGCCCGATCGGCGTCGGCATAGCGCCGGGCGAGGAGGGCGCCGAGCGCGGCGTCGAGCTCACGGGCGTTGCGGCGGGCTCCGCAGCCGACAAGGCGGGGCTCCAGGCGCGCGACCGCATCGTCGAGGTCGCAGGCCGCGCGATCACGGGGCGCGACTCGTTCGTGAAGGCAATGCGCGCCGTCGGAGCGGGCGGCACGGCTGAGCTGCGCGTCGAGCGAGGCGCGGAGTCGCTCACTGTCCAGGTTCCGCTCGTGGCGCGCTTCGAGGCCGTCGACGGCAGCGCCGTCCGCTACGGCAGCGTGGAGGTCCCGCGCGGCTATCGCCTGCGCACGATCACGACCGTGCCCGACGCCTCGCTCCGCCTGCGCGAAGGGCGCCACCCCGCCTTCCTCTATGTGCAGGGGATCGTCTGCGACACCATCGACCGCCCCGACAGGCCCGACGCGGTCGACACGCGCATCGTCCACACCCTCGCGAAAGAGGGCTTCGTGACCATGCGCGTCGACAAGCCCGGCCTCGGCGACAGCGAGGGGCCCGACTGCAGCGAGATCGGGTTCCACGAGGAGCTCGAGGGCTACATGGCTGCGCTGCGCGCGCTTGCGGCGATGCCAGAGGTCGATCCGAGCCGCATCTATGTGTTCGGCCACTCGATGGGCGGCGTCATGGCGCCGTATCTCGCGAAGGAGTCGCTCGTGCGCGGCACGATCGTCTACGGCACGCTCGCGCGGACCTGGTTCGAGTACGAGCTTGAGAACACGCGCCGTCAGACCGAGCTCGCGGGCGCGACGCCGGCGCAGGTGACGGAGGCCGTGCAGCAGCGTGCGAAGGCGAGCGCGATGATCCTCGTCGACAAGAAGACGCTCGGCGATGTGTGGGAGCGCTGGCCCGAGCTGCGGCAGCCGTCGCAGGGAACCATGCTCGACGCGAACCACATGTCGACGCGGCACATGCGGTTCTTTCACGAGCTGCAGGACATCAACATCGAGGGCGCGTGGGCAGAGGCGCAGGGTGATGTGCTCGCGCTCTGGGGCGAGTACGACTGGGTCTGCTCGCGCGAGGACCACGAGCGCATCGCGCGCCTCGTGAACGCGCGCGAAGACGGCAGGGGAACGGTGCTCACCATGCCCAAGGCGGACCATGCCTTCACCACGCATGCCACGCTGCTCGCGAGCCAGATGCTCATGGGCGAGGGAGAGTGGGATGCGGATCTGCCGAAGCGCATCCTCGAGTGGATCTCAGCGCTCGAGTCGGGTGTGCGCGCGCCGTGGCAGCCAGAGGTGCAGACGAAGGAGGAGGTCGAGACCGCTGTCGCCGAGGTGATGGACGAGATCGACCGATCCGCCAGGCTTCCCTCGTGGCGGAAGCTTTCGACGGAGGCGTATCAAGGCAAGCAGGACGACATCGTGTTCGCGACGCCTTCCGTCGGGTTCTACGGGAACGGCGCAGGCAAGGTCTTCCGCACCACCGATGGCGGCGCGACCTGGCGGAAGGTGTTCGACAAGCCCGGGACCTTCGTGCGTTGCCTCGCCACGATCGGCGAGCGCACCGTGGTGATGGGCAACATCGGCCCTGGCTACTTCCCCGGCGTCACCGATGCGACGCCGATCTATCGGAGCGAGGATGGCGGCGACACCTGGGAGCCCGTCACCGCGATCGAGGGCGCGCCCGTCGTCGGGCTCTGCGCGCTCACGGTCGTCGATGTCCCCTTCGTGAACGCGGGCAACCTCGACTCGCGCCCGCGCATCGTCGGCGTCGGCCGCGTGGGCGGGCCCGTCGCCTACATCTGGTCCGACGACCTCGGCAAGACCTGGCGGCAGGGGAAGCTGCCTGAGATCGCGACGATGGCGTTCGATGTCGAGTTCCTCGACGACAAGCGCGGCTTCATCGCGTCGGCGACCCACGCGGATGTGTCGCAGTCGAACGGACTGATCCTCGCGACCGACGACGGCGGCGCGACCTGGCGCGAGGTCTACCGCTCCGAACGCCCGTTCGAGATCACCTGGAAGTTCTCCTTCCCGACGAGCGACACGGGCTATTGCACGCTGCAGTCCTACGACCCCGACACCTCGCGAAAGGCCAGGTTCGTGCTGAAGACGAGCGACGGCGGCGAGAGCTGGTGGGAGGTGCCGCTTGTCTCCGACCACGCGGTGCGACCGTTCGGAGTCGCCTTCGTCGACGAGGACCGCGGCTGGGTCGGCGCGATGCCGCACGGCTTCCAGACTGTCGACGGTGGCCTGACCTGGACGAAGGCCGAGTTCGGCAACGCCGTGAACAAGATCCGCGTCGTGCCCACCGACGATGGTTTTGTGGCCTACGCGATCGGCGTCGATGTGCACAAGACGCGCGTCGGGGAAAGCGATCGTCCGCGCACGCCCGAGCAGTTGGAGCCGGGCCGCTGATTCGAGGCGCGGGCCGAAAGCACCGCGAGCCGAATCCGAACACGCGCGCCCTCGCTCGTCCGTCAGACGGGCCGGATCAGCCAAACCTCACGGAGTCCATAGATGGGTCCTCTCGCCACCCGCCTTCTCTCGTTCGCCCCAATCACCTGCATGGTCGCCTGCGTCGGCACGGGGCCGTCCTCGAGCAGCACGCTCGCCTCGAGGGTCGCGGACGGCAAGTCCGTGGTCGTCGCGATCGAGAACGGCCGGATCGAGATCATCAAGGATCCCACGGCCAGCGGCGTCGAGATCAGCGCCGAAGTCCGCTGCTACGGCAAGGACCAGTCGGAGGCCGACTCGCGCCTGCAGGCCACCTCGCTGGTCGCGAAGAGCGATTCCGAAGGCAAGGTCGAGGTCTCGGTAAGCATCCCCAAGCGCGGCGGCGGCGGCTGGATCAATCTCAACTCCGATGTGACCCACATCACCGTGCGCGCGGCGGATCTCTCGGGCATCGTCGCCGCCACCTCGAACGGCTCGATCACGCTCGGCGCCTTCGAAGGCCAGGCGAAGCTCGAGTCCTCGAACGGCAGAATCGCCGTGGACGGCCACAGGGGACCCGTCAACGCTGAGACCTCGAACGGATCGATCGACATCAAGGGCGCGACCTCGGTCGTCGCAGACACTTCGAATGGCAGCATCAAGGTCGTGCTCGCGGACGACGCAACAGGCGGCCTCCGCCTCGAGACCTCGAACGGCTCGATCACCGTCGATCTTCCCGCCGCGTGGCAAGGCACCGTGTCCGCAGAGACGAGCCTTGGCTCGGTCAATCTCTCGGGCGGCAAGGTGACGGGGAAGGGCGACTCCAAGAGCATGACCGTCGGCGACGGTTCGAAGGCGACCGCCAGCATCGAGACGAGCAACGGCAGCGTGACCGTGCGGTCGGCGAAGCAGTGAACCGCGAACACATCAGTAGAACAGGATCCACACCATGACCGCGACGCGCGAATCCTCCGGCGACTTCTCTATCAAGGGCCTCGCGGTCCGTGGCCTCGTGAAGATCCACCCTGGCCCCGTCTGCGCGCTGCGCGGCGTCGACCTCGAGATCCCCGAGGGCATGTTCGGCCTGCTCGGCCCCAACGGCGCCGGCAAGTCGACCTTCATGAACATCGTCGCGGGGCTCATCGAGCCGACTGCGGGCAAGGTGTTCCTTGATGGCACCGATGTCGTCGAGAACCCGCGCTTCATGCGCGAGCGCCTCGGCTATCTCCCGCAGGACTTCGGCTTCTACCCCGATCTCTCGGGCCGCGCAATGCTCGAGTTCCTGCTGAAGATGAAGGGCGTGACGGGTCCGAAGGGCCGACGCGCGCTCGCCGACGATCTCCTCGAGCGCGTCAACCTCACGAGCGCCGCGAAGCGCAAGGTCGGCGGCTACTCGGGCGGCATGCGCCAGCGCCTCGGCCTTGCGCAGGCGATCGCGGGCAATCCGCGCGTCCTGATCGTCGACGAGCCGACCGCGGGCCTCGACCCGGAGGAGCGTCAGCGGTTCTATCGCCTGCTTTCCGAGATGAGCACCGGCCGCGTCGTGCTGCTGTCGACGCACATCGTCGACGATGTGTCGACGCTCTGCCCGCGGCTTGCGGTGATTCGCGCGGGCGAGGTCGTGGCCGACACCACGCCCGCCGCCGCGCGCGGCGCGGTGGACGGCTTCGTCTACGAGGGCTTCGTGGCGGACCCCGACCTGCCCGCGTTCGCGAAGGAGCACCGGGTGATCAGCGCCGTGCTCAACGAGGGCCGCAACAACCGCGTGCGCGTGTTCGTCGCGCCCGGTCGCGTGCCGCCGACGGGCTTTGCGCGGAGCACGGGCACGCTCGAGGACGCCTACCTCGTCCTCATGCGTTGCCCGAGCAACGAGATTCCGCCCGCGCTTGTGCACAGTGCCGCGCCTGCACTCGCCGGAGGTGCTGCGTGATCGCACGATTCCTCGCGTTTCCGATTCTCGAAATCAAGAACAGCTGGAAGCGGCCGCTCCACATCATCATGCTCGTCGTGTTCGGGCTGATGTCGTTCGGCTTCGTGGCGGGCGGCGTGCAGGTCAGCACGGGCAGCGCCGACACAGGTGGCGCGAAGACCGCGATCAACTCCGCGTTCAACCTCGCCTTCTCCGACATCCTGACCTTCGCGCTCATCCTGCCGTTCTTCGTCGCCGTGATCTGCGGCATGCCTGTCCTCGGCGACTTCGACCGCCGCATCAACCGCTTGATCCTCGCCACGCCCATCTCGCATGTCGGCTACGCGTTCTCGCGCTTCGCAGCCGCGCTCGCCGTGATCGCGCTGGTGCTCGCGCTCTGGCTCGTGCTTCAGATCGGGATCTACGAGCTCTATCCGCTCGACCCGAACTCGCGCGTCCGCGGCGACTTCAACCTCTGGCACTACATCGCGCCGCTTCTCGTCATCACGCTGCCGCTCACCGTGTTCATCGGCGGCGTCTCGATGTGGCTCGGTGCGCGCGTGCGGCAGCCCGTGCTTGTGTTCGCGCTTCCGGTCGTCGTCGTCATCTCCGGGATCTTCTTCGTCTGGAGCTTCAATCCCCAGTGGCTCCCGCTGTCGGTGAACAAGCTCATGCAGTACGCCGACCCGACGGGCGTGCGCTGGATGCTGCGCACCTTCGTCGACGAAGACCGCGGCGTGGCGTTCTACAACACAGCGCAGTTCGCGCCCGAAGCAGCGTTCCTCCTGAGCCGTCTCGCGCTCGTCGCAGTCGGCCTCTTCGCGGTGTGGGCGACGGGGCGTCGCCTTGCGCGCACCGAGCATGACGATCTCCGCGTCGGTGACCCGCGAGCGCTGCTGGCACAGGCGGGTGCGAACGCGTCGCGTGCGGGCGAGACAGAGCACGCAGCGATCGCAGCGCGCGGTCGGCCGCTCGACTGCACCGTGCGCACGCCCGGCTTCGTGGGCGCCACCTGGCATGTGCTGCGCGCCGAGACGCGGGCACTGCTCCGCTCGCCTGGCGTCTGGCTCTTCGGCCCGATCATCCTGCTCCAGTCGTGGGGCGCGACGGCGTTCCGCGAGGGCCCGTTCGACACCGAGACGCTCGTCACGACCGGTTCGGCGGCCGCGGGAGTCTTCAACACGCTCACGCTCCTTCTCTGCTTCCTCATCCTCTTCTACACGGTCGAGAGCCTCGTCCGCGAGGAGCGCTGCGGGCTCAGCGGCATCTTCCGCGCATCGCCCGTGCCGACCGCGTCGGTGCTCGCGGGCAAGGTGCTTGCGAATGCCGCGATGGC
>JBIKTI010000099.1:0-7499 GCA_044348205.1 Phycisphaerales bacterium
CGGCAGGCCTGCGCGAAAGAAGTGACGCACCGTCGAGAGAACGGTGCGGGGTGCCGCCGAAGTCAAGATACGCGCCCTTGACGGCGCGATTGCGGCGGAGCGCTCGGATTCGCGAGAATTTGCAGGTCAGAAATCGCTCCGTGCATGACGAATGCGTGCGGGCCCCGCCTGGCGCGGGCGATGACGCGCTCCGCGAAGACTCGTTCCGTGCGACACTGCGCGCATGCGGATCGCAAGCACATGGTCATTCGGACTTCGGGCAAACGACGCGGCGTGGCCGCATGTGGAGGCGGGGCGCGCGCTCGACGCGGTCGAGGCCGCGTGCGCGTGGGCGGACAGCGCGCCCGATGTCGACAGCGTGGGATACGGCGGACTTCCCGACTCTTCGGGCCGTGTGAGCCTCGACGGATGCGTCATGCTCTCGCCCGCGCGTTGCGGAAGCGTGGCGGGGCTTCGTCGGCACCTGCACCCCGTGTCGGTTGCGCGCAAGGTGATGGAGTCGACGCAGCATGTCATGCTCGTCGGCGCGGACGCCGATCGCTTCGCCGATCAGCATGGGCTTGCGGAGGAGGAGCTGCTCTCGCCCGAGGCGCGCGCGGCCTACGAGAAGTGGCTGCGCGAAGGAGGCGTCGTCGACCAAAGCCGTGATCGCGCGTGTGCGCCGGCCGCCCATGCGATGCGGCCCGTCGACCGTCGCCACGGCGAGGATGGGCGGCTCTTCGGCGGCGCGCTTCCCGCCGACGAGGCGAAGTGGCGCCACCACGACACGATCGGATGCCTCGCGCTCGACGCGAAGGGCGTGCTTGCAGGCGGCTGTTCGACGAGCGGAACGCCGTTCAAGACGCCTGGGCGCGTGGGCGACTCGCCCATCATCGGTCACGGGCTTTATGTCGACCCCGAGGTCGGCGGTGCGACGGCGACGGGAACGGGCGAGCTCATCATGGGCGTCTGCGGCGCGTTTCTCGTGGTCGAGGCGATGCGTCGCGGCGCGGGCGTCGAGGACGCGGTGCGCGAGGCGGCGATGCGGCTCGCCAAGAGCTACGCGCTCGAAGCGCATCACCAGGCCGCGTTTCTTGCGATGGATCGGCGTGGAAACATCGCGGCCGCCGCGCTCAGGCCCGGCTACCGCACGAGCGTGCGCGACTCGGACGGCGCGCGCACGGTCGAGCCGGTCTTCGTGGCGATTCCCGATTGAACTGGGAGTGTATAAGTCCATCGGGGAACGCATCCGCGGAGGAGGCGCCGCCGAAGCCGCGCCCCTTGCAGTGTCCGACGGACAGAGGTCTCGGAGAAACCATGAAGCTCTACACGCGCACAGGCGACGACGGCACGACGGGTCTCTTCTCGGGGACACGCGTCTCGAAGGACCATCCCCGCATCGAGGCGTACGGCACGGTCGACGAGTTCAACGCAGTCATCGGGTTGGCGATGGCCGCCTGCGATCGGGCGAGGCCGCTCGACGCGCGGCTTGTCGAGATCTTCACGGAGGTCCAGTCTCGGCTCTTCGACATCGGCGCCGACCTCGCGACGCCCGAGGGCGCGAACAACAGCTCGAAGATCGTGCGCATCGAGGAGCACCATGTCGACGAGGTCGAGCGCTGGATCGACGAGATCGACGGGAGGAACCCGCCGCTTCGCGCGTTCGTGATGCCGTCGGGGTGCGAGCTTGCGGCGCGCCTGCACCTCGCGCGCACCGTGTGCCGCCGCGCCGAGCGCCTGATGGTGTCGCTTGCGCAGCTCGAGCCGGTCGGACACGGGCCGCTTCGCTACATGAACCGCCTCAGCGATCTCCTGTTCGCCATGGCCCGCCGCGCGAACCACGACGCGGGCGTGGGCGATGTGCCGTGGATTCCGGCGAAGCGCGTCTGACGCGCCGCGCGATTCTCGCCAAAGGGAGCGGCCGCAGCCGCGCGGATGACGACACGCGCCATGCCCGCCAAAGGGAGCGGCCGCAGCCGCGACCGCTCTATATCGTCCCGAAGATGCGATCTCCCGCGTCGCCGAGGCCCGGCACGATGTAGAAGCGTTCGTTCAGGCGTTCGTCGATCGCGGCGACATGAATCGGAAGCTCGGAATGTGCGCGCACCAGCGCCTCGACTCCTTCAGGCGCCGCCACGAGGCACATCATGCGGATGTCGCGCACGCCGCGTTCCTTGAGGATGTCGACCGCGTGCGCGGCGCTGCCGCCCGTCGCGAGCATCGGGTCCACCACGATCGCAGGGCCGTCCGCGATGTCGGGCGGGAGCTTCGCGTAGTAGGTCACGGGCTTCGCCGTCTTCTCGTCGCGGTAGATGCCGATGTGCCCGACGCGCGCCTCTGGGAAGAGCGCGAGCAGGCCGTCCATCATGGCGAGGCCCGCGCGCAGGATCGGCACGATCGTGGTCGGCGACGCGAGCTCGCTGCCCATCGTGCGCGCGACGGGCGTCTCGACCTCGAGCGTGCGCACGGGCAGGTTTCGGCTCACTTCGTAGGCCATGAGGCCCGCGATCTGGTTGAGGAGCGTGCGGAACTGCTCGTGACCCGTGCGGCGGTCGCGCAGGATCGTGAGCTTGTGCTGGATCAGCGGATGGTCATAGACCTTGACGGTCGGAAATCGCGCACTCGTCGACGGCATAGGTGGAGCATACTGTTGCCATGGAGGCACCGCAGATGTAGATTTCGCGTAAGGCACCATGCGGTGCTTGAAGAAAGTGCATCACACGAGGAGCCTTGCCCATGGACAGCTGGTATCTGCTTGACGAGTCTTCGGGCTCGCCGGTTCCCACGGGACCGTTCACGCTCGAGCAGCTTCGGTCGATGGCTGCGTCGGGCTTCCTCCGCTCTGACAGCATGGTTGCTGCAGTCGGGGCGAGCGGCTGGATGCCCGCATCGAGCGACCCGCGCCTTGCGGAGCTCCTTCATCCAGCCACGGCGCCGCAGTTCGGGGGCGCGTGGGCCGCTCCGGGGGTTGCAGCGCCGCCGATGGCCTACAGCTTCGCAGATGCGTTCGGGCTCGGGTGGTCCTCGTTCATGCGGAACTGGGTCTCGTGGCTTGTTCTCGGCCTGGTCTGGATCGGGTGCACGATCGTGATCTCCCTGCCGCAGGGTGTCCTCAACGCGATCTCGCAGGGCATGGAGCGCAGTGGCGACGACGAGGCCGCCGCGGCGCTCGGGTTGGGCGGATCGTGCTTCGGCCTCGTCGTGCAGGTGCTCGTCGGCACGCCGCTCCTGGCGGGCATGGCCTACGCGGGCGGACGGATCCACGCAGGCGAGGGTGAGCTCGTCGATCTCTTCGCGGCATTCCGTCGATACGGCGCCGCAGTGGGGAGCGGGGCGCTCGCGCTGCTCAGCTACCTCGGCTGCGCGTTTGTGGCGGCGATTCCAGTGCTTGCCGTGGTCGCAGTGGCGGCCGATGAAGTCGTCTGGGTGTTTCTCGGGCTCGCGCTCACGCTCTGCGCCTTCATCGTCTTGATGGCCACCGTCTTCATGCGCATGCTGTTCGCGCCCGTCATCGCGATCGATCCGCGGTTCGGGCAGCCAGGCGTCCTCGAGTCGTTCAGGATCAGCTGGCGACAGACCGAGGGAATCGGCTTCTCGATGCTCGCCCTGCTCTTCGTGACGGGGCTTCTCTGCGCCCTCACCATCCTGCTGCTGTGCGTGGGCTACTTCCTCATCGGCGTTCCGCTCTTGTTCGCGGTGATCGGCGCGATGTACCACCTCATCCACCGCGCGCGCGCGGCGGAGGTCTCGCGCTTCGCGTGAGGCCCTTCGCGTGAGACCCTTCGCGTGAGACCATCGCGCCGGGGCCTCGCCTTCGGGCGCTACATGCGCTCGGGCGCCGCGATTCCGTAGAGCGACAGCCCGTCGGCGAGCACGGCGCGCGCAACGGCGCAGAGCCTGAGGCGCGCGAGGCGAGTCGGAGCGTCTTCGGCCTTGAGGACGGGGCACGACTGGTAGAACGCGTTGAAGAGTTCCGCGAGCGTGCGCAGGTAGAGCCCCACGCGGTTCGTCTCGAGCGAGCGGCCGACATCGAGCACCATCTGCGGATAGCGCAGGATGTGGAGCGCGAGCGCGCGCTCGGCGGGCTCTGCGAGCGTGAGCGGCGCGCGCGCGATTGCGTCGGCGGACTCGCCCGACTTCGACAGAATCGATGCGATGCGCGCGTGTGCGTACTGGAGGTACGGCCCCGTGTCGCCTTCGAACGCGACCATGCGGTCGAGGTCGAAGACATAGTCCTTGGTGAGGTCGCCCGAGAGATCTGCGTACTTCACGGCCGCGATGCCGACGGCTGCGCCGATCGCGCGCAGCTCGCTCTCGGCGAGGCCGTGCGTGGGCGCGTTCGGGTCGGCGGCGCGGCGCATGACCTCGGCGGCGCCGCGCTCGCAGGCTTCGTCAAGGAGGTCCTTCAGCGTGAAGTTCTCGCCCGAGCGCGTCTTGAGAGGCTTCTTGTCTGCGCCGAGCACAGCGCCGAAACCGAGGTGGACGAGCGTCGACTCGGTGCCGTCCTTTGTCTTGTTCCAGCCGATGAGGCGCGCCGCGTCGAAGACATCCTTGAAGTGGTCGCGCTGGCGCGCGTCGACGACATAGACGACGAGGTCGCCGTCGAGTTCGAATGTGCGGAAGCGCACGGCCGCGAGGTCGGTCGTCGCGTAGAGGAACCCGCCGTCCGACTTCTGGATGAGGAGCGGCCGCTCGCGGTCTGAGAACGGAACCACCATCGCGCCCTTGTCGCTCTTCGCGAGGCCCGACGAGCGGAACGCATCGACCACGCCCGCGAGGCGGTCGCGGAAGAAGCTCTCGCCGCGGTTGTTCTCAGGGCCGAGCTTCGCGTTCAGCGTGCGCGCGGCCTCGTAGACCTGCTCCATCGTGACCTCGATGAGGCGCTCCCAGAGGCGCACGATCTCTGCATCGCCTGATTGCAGGCGGATCAGCGTCTTTTTCGCGTCCTCCATCGCCGCGCGAGAAGGTTCGTACTGGAGCTCGAGCTCGGCGAGGCGATGCGGGCCGCAGCGGAACTCATGCGCTGCGTCGAGGTCGTCGGTCGCCGTCTCCTTCTGCGCGCCGCGGTAGGCGGCGTTGAGGTCGTCGAGCGTGAGCCGCGCGAAGTCGCGCTTCTCGCGGACGAGCTTCGCAAGCGTCATCGCGATGGGAAGGCCCCAGTCGCCGAGGTGGTTCTCGCGCCAGACCTTGCGGCCGAGGCGCTCGAAGACGCGCGCGAGCGAGTCGCCGATGATCGTCGCGCGCAGGTGGCCGACATGCATCTGCTTCGCGACATTCACGCCGCAGAGATCGATCACGACGGCGTGCGGGTCGGCCGCGGGCGGGATGCCGAACGACGGCGACGCTGCGAGCGCGGCGAGGCGGTCTTCCACGAATGCGCGCTCGAGCGTGACATTGATGAAGCCAGGGCCCGCGACCTCGCACTTCGCTGCGATGCCCGCGAGATCGGCCGCCTTCAGAACCGCGTCCGCGACCTCGCGCGGGTTCTTGCCGAGTTCCTTCGCAAGCGCCATCGCGGCGTTGACCTGGTAGTCGCCGAACTTCGCGTTGCCGCTCGCGCGGATCGCGGGGTCGGCGTCGACGCCCGCCGCGGCGCGGATCGCGGCTCGGAAGCGCGCGTCAAGCTCGGTCGCGGGGTCGGATGCAGGTCGGAGAACCGTGAAGGCGGCGTCGGCCATGGGGCGCGGATGGTATCGGGGTCGCGCAACGCGTGCGACGAACGACTACGATCCCGATCCTTCCGAGAACCCACTGATGGCCGCGAAAAAGCACACTCTTTCCGCCTCGATGCGCAAGGCGCGCGAGAAGCTCCTGCTCGAAGTCACTTCGCTGCCGACGGCGGCGGGGCGCGAGGACCGTGTGATCGCAGCGGTCGAACGCTGGGTGGCCGCGCGCGCGAGGCGCGTGGTGCTCGCGCGCGACCGCTTCGGCAACCTCACGGTCGCGCAGCACGGGTTCCTGGCCGCGTGCGCGAGCGGCAGGAAGCCGGTGATGATCACCGCGCATCTCGACCACCCCGCGTTCGTGGTGACGGCGGTGCGCGCCGCGAAGAAGACCGTCGAGCTCGACCTCGAGTTCCGCGGCGGCGTCCATGACCCGTACTTCAAGGGCGCGATGCTCGAGGTCTTCGACCGTCAGACGAAGAAGAGCTTCGACGCCAAGATCGTCTCGCTCGACGCGAAGACCGACCCTGCGACGAAGCCGTTCAAGACGGTGGTGGCGAAGCTCGCAACGGCGTCGGCCGCGAAGTCGATCGCGGCGGGATCGATCGCGCGCTGGAAGTTCCCGAAGGCCGAGATCAGGAAGGGCATCGTGCACACGCACGCCTGCGACGACCTCGCAGCCGTCGCGGCCGCGCTCGCTGCGTTCGACGGAATCTCGCGCGACGCGTCGCTTGCGCATGTCGCGCTTCTCTTCACGCGCAGCGAGGAGATCGGCTTCATCGGCGCGATCGGCGCCGCGCGCGAGGGCACGGTGCCGAAGGGCGCGCGCCTTGTCTGCCTCGAGAATTCCCGCAGTTTCCCGCATGATTCGCCGATCGGCGCGGGACCGATCGTGCGCGTGGGCGACCGCCTCAGCGTCTTCACGCCAGAGCTCACGAACCGCGTCGGCGACATCGCCGCCGCGCACGCGAAGGACAACCCTGCGTTCAAGTTCCAGCGCAAGCTGATGCCTGGCGGCGCGTGCGAGGCGACCGCGTTCGCGGCCTACGGCATCGCGTCGACCTGCGTGTGCCTGCCGCTCGGCAACTACCACAACATGGAGGAGATCGACGCTGTGCTCGCAGGCACGAAGAAGGCGCGCGTCGGCCGCGAGTTCATCTCGGCGAACGACTACCACTGGCTTGTCGAGCTCCTCGAGGTCGTGGCGCGTCGCCTCGACGACGAGAAGATCGCCGCGGGTCACCGCGCGCTGATGGAGACCCTCTGGTCGCGTCACGCGAACATCGTGGGAGGTGCGTGATGGCGTTCGCGTCGATTCCCGAGATCCTCGAGGACCTGCGCGCAGGCAAGGCGATCGTGCTCGTCGACGACGAATCCCGCGAGAATGAAGGCGATTTCGTCGTCGCGGCCGAGAAGATGACCGTCGAGATGATCAACTTCCTCACGCGCGTCGGCGCGGGCTACCTCTGCGTTGCGATGACGCCCGAGGATTGCGAGCGGCTCGACCTCGGGCCGCAGACGGGCGTCAACACGAGCGTCCGCGGCACCGCGTTCACGGTGACGGTCGACGGCCATCCGAAGCACGGCGTCGGCACTGGGATCAGCGCGCGCGATCGCGCCAAGTCGATCCAGCTCCTCGCCGACGCGCATTCGACCGTCGACGATTTCGTGCGCCCGGGCCACATCAATCCGCTGCGCGCGCGCCCGGGCGGCGTGCTCGTGCGCACGGGGCAGACAGAGGGCTCGGTCGACCTCTGCCGCCTCGCTGGGCTGCGCCCTGCGGCCGCGATCATCGAGATCGTGCTCGAGAGCGGCGAGATGGCGCGCGTTCCCGACCTCGAAAGGATCTGCGCGCAG
>JBIKTI010000100.1:0-7493 GCA_044348205.1 Phycisphaerales bacterium
GCGTCGCGCGAGATCCTCCGCTCGAAGAAGGGAAGCGCCTCGATCGCCTGCAGCTCGCTCGCGAACGCGAGATAGCCCTCGCCCTCCGCGACATAGAGAGGCTTCTTCCCGAAGGCGTCGCGTGCGAGGATGAGCTTCTTCTCCCGCGCGTTCCACGCCGCGAAGGCGAACATGCCAGAGAGCCGCGCGCACTGCCCGAGGTCGACATCCTCGAAGAGGTGGCACAGCACCTCCGTGTCGCTCCGCGAGCGGAACGCGTGGCCTTCGTGCTCGAGCTCGGCCCGAAGCGCATGGTGGTTGTAGATCTCGCCGTTGAAGACGACCTGCACGGAGCCGTCCTCGTTCGCCATCGGCTGCCGGCCCTCTGGCCTGAGATCGATGATCGAGAGCCTGCGATGCGCAAGCGCCACCATCCCGTCGTCCGACACCCAGGTCGCGCCGTCGTCGGGGCCGCGGTGCACCATCGTGTCGCGCATCGCCGTCGCAAGGCGCGCGATCTCGTCGCGGCCGAGGCCGAGGCCCGTGTCGATGATGCCTGCGATCCCGCACATCCGTGGCGCGCGAGAATAGCCGCTCGGCTCTCGTCCGCGCGGAACCCGCTGCGCGACTCGTTATGCTCCCGAACATGAAAGTGCTCGAACGGGTTCTCGCGGGCCTCCGCAGGCGGCTGCTTCCTTCGCGCGTCGGCGCAGACGGCGGCTGGGCCGCGAGCTACGGCGGCGCGTACCGCTCGGCGGACGAGACCACGCGCTTCGCGCTGGCCGAGATCACGCGGATCGCGGGCTATGTGGGTGGGCACGAGGCGCTCCGCGGCCGCTCGATCCTCGAGATCGGCCCTGGAATGGACCTCGGTGTCCCGCTCCTCGCCGCTGGCCTCGGCGCTGAGGCCTACGCCATCGACCGCTATCCCTGCCCATTCGACCCAAAGGTCCATCCGGAGGTCTACCGCCTCCTCCTCGAGCGCGCCGCAGCGGTGCTGCCTGGCTTCGACCCGACGCCGATCGAGGAGTGCCTCGCGGCGGGTGCCCACCGCGCGCGCAGGCTGCACTGGGCCGACCTCGGCCTCGAGGATCTTCTCGACAAGCGCCTGCGCGAGCGCCACGCGATTCCCACAGCGGGCATCGACATCACCTATTCGAACGCGACCTTCGAGCATCTGGCGGACGGCCGCGCGGCCATCGAGGCCCTCTTCGCCGTTACGGCGCCAGGTGGGGTCGGCTTCCACCAGATCGACCTCCGCGACCACCGCGACTTCTCGCGGCCGCTCGAATACCTGACGCTCGCGCCCGACGAGTTTCGCGCACTGTTCGAGCGTGTCGAGGGCTCGTGCGGGAACCGCCTCCGCGGGCAGGAGTTCGAGGCCTTCGCCCGCGCGGTCGGCTTCGAGGCGGTGCACCTTGCCAACATGTGGGCCGACGACGGCTACCTCGATGGCCTGATGCCGCGGCTCCACCTGGCCGTGCGCGGCTGGCCGCGCGACTGGTATCGCGCCATCAGTGGCCGTCTTGTGGTTCGCAGGAGCGGCGAATCGCCGTTCAAGTTGAACCTAGACGGTCAGGGTGACCCATTTGCGCGACTCGTGGGAGAAAAAGGCAGCTCATAACGGCCTCTTGATGAGTCTTCGTGACTCGAACGGCCCTTGATTTGCGCAGAATGATGTGTCGGGGAGCGAACCGCGGCCACATCGCAGGTCGTAGCCCGTGCTCTCCGTGCGACGGGGTCGTCTCGAACGCACTCGCTCGGTCGCCCCGCGCGTCGCCGCATCGCGCTTTTCAGGTGTTCCCGCTTGTCTTCCTTGGTCTGACGGGTCAAGTCGCGCGGCTCCGTTGGTCGATGTCGACCCACCGACCGGCCTCGCCATCGGCCTCATCAGGACAGTCTCGGAGCCGCTTCTCACTTCGGAGCCGTTAGCCATGACACTCGCTCGTCGCCCTGCGATCCTCGGTCTCTTCGTCGCTTCCGCCGTCCTCGGACTTGCCTCCTCCGCCTCTGCGGTCGATGGCGTGCTGCGTGGCTGGGGCACCGACGCATCGGGTGAGACAACCATCCCCGTCGACCTCGGCACCGTGACCCGCGTCGATGGCGGTGCCGCCTTCACGATCGTGCTCCTTCCCGATGGCACGATCCAGTGCTTCGGCAGCAACGCCCAGCTTCAGTGCGATGTGCCAGTCGATGTCGTCGATGTGATCTGGGTCGCAGCGGGCGCGCAGCACTCGCTCGCGATCCTCACCGATGGAACGGCTCGCGGATGGGGCGACAACGCAAGTGGCCAGATCACCTTCCCCGTCGATCTCGGCACCGTGCAGGCGCTCGCGGGGGGCGTGAGCCACTCGCTCGGCCTCACCACCGTAGGCACCGTGCGCGCCTGGGGCCTCAACGACGACGGCCAGTGCGACATCCCCGTCGGCCTCGGCATCTCGAAGGCGATCGCAGCGGGCGACTTCCACTCGATGGCTGTGCGCACGAACGACACGGTCGCAGCATGGGGCCGCAACACGGACGGCCAGGCGACGGTGCCCGGCGACCTCGGCACGGTGCTTGCGATCGCCGCAGGCGCCTCCCACTCGATCGCCGTCAACACCGCTGGTGAGGTCCGCTGCTGGGGCTCGAACGCAGACGGCCAGTGCGCCGTCCCGGGTGGCCTCGTCGATGTGATCTCCGTCGCCGCTGGCGGCAACTTCTCCATGGCGCTCGAGCGCGACGGCACCGTGACAGCGTGGGGCCTCGACACGGACGGTGAGACCACAGTGCCCGCGGACCTCGAGCCCGCCACCTTCATCGGCGCCGGCGACACCTTTGCGTTCGGCATCGAGGCAGACCCGACCGACTGCGACGCGAACGGCATTCCCGATGAAATCGAGATCCGCGACGACGCAGACCTCGATTGCACGGGCGACGGTCTCCTCGACAGCTGCATCGACGAGTTCGTCGAGGTGAACTCAGCGAATGTCGCTCCCTTCGGCTCCGCGAGCACCGTCACGGCGACGGTCACGGACAGCCCCACGCCGCTCCTTCCCGTCGAGATCACCATCACGGTGAAGGCCGACCTCGGCTCGAGCCTCGAGTTCCTGGTCCTCTCGCTCAACGACACGGACATCGACTACCTCTTCAATGTCGGCGGCTCCGACTGCCCGACCGAGGCGCAGACTGCGACGCTGCTGCTTCCCGCGGACGACTATGTCGCGCTCCTCGACGAGAACCGCGATGCGGTGTTCCGTCTTCGCGCCAGCTCGTTCGTGAGCACGGCCGAGTGCTCCGCGAGTTCCGCGCGCATGAGCGTGCGCTTCCGCACCGATGTCGCCGACTGCAATGAGAACGACATCCCCGACCTCTGCGAGATCGAAGCAGGCGATGTCGCGGACGACGACGGCGACGGCATCCCCGACAGCTGCCAGGTCATCACGCGCGGCGACCACAACCGCGACGCGAAGGCTGACCTCGTGTTCTTCGATCCTGCCACGCGCCGCATCAACTTCTCGTATCTCAACGGAACCACGGTGTCTTCGACGGTCCAGGTGCAGACCGCCGTCTCGTCGGGCTGGGCGCCCGTCGCGCAGGGTGACATCGACGGCGACGGTCAGCTCGACTTCATCGTGCGCAACGCGACGAACGGCCGCACCTTCGGCTGGCTGATGGACGGCACCGCCGTCGCCAGCTTCGCAGAGATCGGCTACGCGCTTCCCTCGCGCAACAAGCTGCTGGCGATGGCCGACATCGACGGCGACGGCGACGACGACATCGTGTGGATCGACGAAGGCGACCGCAAGGTCTACGGGTGGCGTCTCGCAGGCACTGTGCTCGTCGGCGGCGGCCTTCTCGGCAACTCGTCGGGCACCGTGTTCGTCGGCGCGGGCGATGTCGACGACGATGGCGACGACGACTTCGTCTTCCGCAACACGACCACGGGGCGCTCCTTCGTCTGGGTCATGCAGGCGGGCGCGCTCTCCGCGTACACGCAGATCTCGGGCGGCGCCTCGCTCAACAGCGACTGGGAGGGCCGCGGCCTCGCCGATGCGAACGGCGACGGCACGGCCGACATCTTCTGGCGCAACAAGGTGACGGGCGCCGTCTTCTGCTGGTATCTCGACGGCACCACGCAGAGTGGCGGTGGGCAGGTCGGCTACAACCCCGGAACCTCGTCGGACCTCGTCGCGCTCGCCGACATCGATGGCGATGGCACGACCGACCTCATCTGGCGCAACGGCAACAGCGTCTTCGGCTGGCTCCTCGACGGCATCGCCTTCGACTCGGGAGCGCTGCTGCGCGCCGTGCCCGCGAACAGCACGGTCCTGAAGCCCTGATCGCCCGCCATGAGCGCGTGAAGGGAACCCAGCGCGTTCCTGCGCGCTCAGGCTCCGCTGTTCGGTCGCGGCCAGAAATGGAAGCGTCCGATGTGCACGCGCCACGCGGTCCAGTGCGCGAGAAGCTCCGCCTGCCGCGCGTGCGCCGCGGAGAGCTCCGCGAAGCCCGCATCGACTGTGTCGCGCGCGCTTCGCATCGCAGCGAAGCAGCGCACGCCATAGAGAAGCTGGAGCCGCATGTCGGTCAGCGCCCGTGCGGACGCCTCCGTCAGCGGCTCTGCGCGCACGGATAGGGCGCGTGCGCCGAGCGCGCCTGACCCGCGTCGCACCGCGACGACCGTGTCGAGCATCGCGCTCGTCTTCCGCGCGAGCGCCGTCGGTCCGCCATAGGGATGCGTGTAGGGCTCGAGGAACGGGTAGACGAGGTCGAGCGCGTCGAACCCGAGGGAGCCAAGGAGCGCCACGCGCGTGGCGAGGGGCCGCGCCCATGCGGGCGCTGCGCCGTCCTCGCCCGGCGGCGAGAAGCCGAGCACCGCAACGTCCGCACCCTCGAGAAGCCGCGCGAGCGCGCCATGCTGTTCGGTCGGCGCGAGCCCGTCGATCGCGTCGAACGCGAGCACGACGCGCGGGCCTTCGGCCGCGTGCCCGCCGCCAGCGCCGATCTTCGCGACGATCGCCTGCGCGAGCGGGTCGCGCGGATCGAAGCGCGCGTTGGGGAAGGTGGTGCGCAGGAGCCGCGCGAGGTGCTCCGTCAGCGCGCCGAGATCGCCGAACGCCGCTGCGGCGCGCGCCTCGAGCTGCGGCACTGGCCGGCCCTTGCGCGACAGCGTGCCGATTCCGCGATAGAGATCGAGGTAGGGCGCATGCGTGAACGAGAGCGACGGGTCGCGCTCGAGGATGCGGTGCACGGCGCGGCGCACATGCGAGCCCCAGTATCCGATCGCGTCATGGAGCGCGACCACGCCGTCGGGCGTCATGTGCGCAAGCGTGAGCGCGATGTCTGCTTCGACCGCATCCTCGAAGTGGAGTCCGTCGATGAAGGCGAAGTCGAAGGGTCCTTGCCGCGCGCAGAGATCGGGGCCGACCACGGGAATCGCCACATCGGAGAGGGCGAAGGTCGCGCCGACGGCGAACCCGCCCTCGTGGAAACGGACGCGCCCGTCGAGCGCGAGGCGGCGCGCCGACTCGCGCGCGATCTCGAGCGTGCGCCGCGCAAGGTCCGCGCCTCTGTCGGCGGAGCCCATCGCGGTGAACTCCACGTCGAGCGGCAGGTTCGGGTCGACAGAGTGGATCTCCGCCTCTGGAAGCGCGCGCGCCATCAGGAACGCGCTCGTCCCGACGAACGACCCGACCTCGAGCACGCGCCGCGCGCCCGAATCGGCGGCGAGGCGCACGAGATCCGCCACATCGCTCGATGGAAGCGACCACTGCGTCACCACCTCGCGCGGGAATCCAAGCGCCGCAAAGACGGAGAGGATCGCATCGAGTTCCCGCGCGGGATCGACGGAACGCGCTGCATTCGCCTCGTGAACGATCGATCCGTCGGACATCCGCGCGAGTGTATCATCGCGTTCTTCCGCGATGTTCAGCGCCGGCTACGACGCATCCCTCGCACGGCTCTCGAAGCGCATCGACCTGCGCGCCGAGGCGATGCGCTTCGCGCGCGGCGCGGCGCGGCGCATCGTGCGTCGCTCGTCGCACCTCGAGCGCATCGCACACGCCATGCGCAAGCGCATGACGGCGGCCGTCCATGCAGCGGTCTCTCGCCCCCGCGCGGAGGACTTCGCCTCTCTCCTCGACCTCCCCGCCGATCGGCCGCCCGCGCGCGAGCGGCCGCGCGTCGTGCTCTCGATCGGGTCGCTCTCCGCAGGCGGCGCAGAGCGTCAGCTCGCGGCGTTCGCTGCCTCGAGCGCCACGCGCGCAGCGGTCGAGCCCGTCGTTCTGCTCATCCACCCCGCGGAAGGGCAGCACGGCCACTACGCGCCGATGGTGCGCGACGCGGGCGTGCGCATCGTCGCGGCGGGCAACGCGCCCGATGCGGCGGTGCTCGACCGCCTGCGTCGCGACAAGGCGCTGCGCGAGCGCCTCCTCTCGCTCCCCGGCTATCTCAGGCCATATGTGAACGAGATGGCGGGGGAGTTCCTCAGCCTCCGCCCCGACTGCGTGCACGCGTGGCTCGACCACCAGAACATCTGGTCGGGCGTCGCCGCGCTCGCGGTGGGCGTCCCGCGCATCGTCCTCTCGACGCGCAATGTGAACCCGTCGCACTTCCCGTATCTCGATCAGCCGTGGTTTCGCGAGTGGTACCAGCTGCTCGCGTCGAGCCCGCGCGTGACGCTCCTCAACAACAGCCGCCAGGGCGCGGAGGACTATGCGGCGTGGATGGGCATTCCCGCCTCGCGGTTCCGCGTGGTGCTGAACGGAATCGACCCCGCGTGGATCCGCAGGCCCGACGCAGCCGAGACGGCGCGTCTCCGCGCGGAGCTCCTCGGCGGTTCGGCCGCGCGCAGGCAGCTCGTGGGCGGCGTGTTCAGGCTTTCCGAGGAAAAGCAGCCGCTGCTGTGGCTCGAGACGGTGCGCCGGCTCTCGCGCGAGCGGCCGCATGTCGCGTTCTATCACGCGGGCGAGGGCCTGCTTGCGTCGGAGTTCGCGTCGGCCGCGAAGGATCTCGTCGCCTCGGGCGCGCTCAGGATCCTCGGCCGCCGCGGCGACATTCCCGCGCTCCTCTCCGCGAGCGACCTCCTTCTCCACGCTGCGCTTCACGAGGGAACGCCGAATGTCCTCCTCGAGGCGGCGCACCTCGGCTGCCCGACGGTGGCGACCACGGCGGGCGGCTCTCCCGACGCGGTGTCCGGGGGCGTGACGGGGTTCCTCGTCGACCCGTCCGACGGCGACGGGCTCTTCCTGAATGCAGCGCGCGTCCTCGACGATGCAGCGCTGCATGCGCGGCTCTCCGCCAACGGCCCCGCGTTCATCGCGGAGCGCTTCTCGCTCGAGCGGATGGTCGCGGAGACGCTGGCGTGCTACGCGGTTTGAGCGCGCCTGGTTTCAGCGCTCGCGACTCGCTTCGCTTTCGCTCGCCCTGGCGTGCATGAAGCAATTCGGAGTCGGCATGCCATGAGTGCCCGCAGACGCGAGTCTGCGGAACCGTTCGCGTCGGAGTCGACGGCTGACATCATCCGTTCCGCAGAC
>JBIKTI010000101.1:0-7457 GCA_044348205.1 Phycisphaerales bacterium
CGCTCAACCACGCATCACGCGTCTTCGCGGCGGTAGTCGAGATCCGGCCGCGGGCTCGAGTGCGACTCGACCCATGGCGAGTTGAAGCACCCGACCCACCGCGTCGGCGCGACCTGGACAAGCGCGTAATCGTCGCGTCCCGCCGCGATCGTGGGCCGCACGCCCTTCGGCGCATCGGGCCACCACGGCACCAGGTCCCCCTCGGTGCCCGGCAGCCTGAACTGCGCGGGATCCTGCACCACTTCCTCGACCGTCGTCAGGCGGTGCTTTCGCTCGCGAAGGAGCGGGATCGAGTTGAAGAGACCACGCGTGTAGGGGTGCAGCGGGCTGTCGAAGAGCTCGAACACCCGCGCGTACTCGACCACGCGGCCCGCGTACATCACGCACACCACATCGGCGTTCTCGGCGACGACGCCAAGGTTGTGGGTGATGAGCATGATGCCCATGCCGCGCGTGCGCTGGAGGTCGCGGAGGAGCTCGAGGATCTGCGCCTGGATCGTGACATCGAGCGCCGTGGTCGGCTCGTCGGCGAGAAGCAGCGTCGGCTGGCACGCGAGCGCCATCGAGATCATCACGCGCTGGCGCATGCCACCCGAGAACTGATGCGGATAGGCGCGCATCCGCTCCTCGGCCTTGGGGATGCCGACATCCTGCATTGCGCGCACGGCCAGCTTCCATGCCTCGTCCGCGCCCACCTTCTGATGAAGGAGGATCGCCTCGATGATCTGGTCGCCGATCGTGTAGACGGGGTTCAGGCTCGTCATCGGCTCCTGGAAGATCATGGCGATCTTCCCGCCGCGCACAGCGAGCATCTGCGACTCTGTGTAGGAGAGGATGTCGTTCCCCTCGAACAAAATCGAGCCACGGTCGAAGCGCCCTGGCGGACGCGGGATGAGCTGCATGGTGCTCATCGCGGTCACGCTCTTGCCGCAGCCAGACTCGCCGACGACCGCGAGGGTCTGGTTCGGATGCACGGTCATCGACACGCCCGCCACGGCCTGGATGCGCGGCCCACCCGCGGAGTTCGCGAAGCTGACGGCGAGGTCTGCGACCTCGAGGATCGGCTTCGTCCTGGCGGGCGCGGCCTGAGCGGTCACGGTGGTCGCGGCTTCCATCAATGCGCCGCCTTTCGCAGCTTCGGGTCGATCGCGTCCCGCATCGCCTCGCCAAGCATGTTGTAGCTGAGCACGGTGAAGAAGATGGCGAAGCCGGGGAACACGGCCAGCCACCACACGAAGGTTCCCGTCGTGCCCGTCGCGCTCGAGAGGAGCTTGCCCCACGACGCCTGCCCATCGGGCCCGAGACCGAGGTACGACAGCGTCGCCTCGGCGATGATCGCGGCCGCGACGGCGAACGACGCGTCGACGAGGACGGGCGTCACGCCGTTCGGCAGCATGTGGCGGAAGAGGACGCTGCGCAGCGGAAGGCCCGCGGCCTGCGCGCCCTGCACGAAGTCCTGCTTGCGGAGCTTGAGGAACTCGGCGCGCGTGAACCGCGCGGCACCCGTCCACGAGACGCAGCCGATGATCGCCATCATCACGTAGGTGTTGCGCGGCAGCACCGCCGCCGCGACGATCAAGAGGAACAGGACGGGAATCGCCATGAAGATCTCGACCACGCGGAAGAGCATCAGGTCGATCCACCCGCCAAAATAGCCCATGATCGCGCCGATGGTGACGCCGATCAGGAGCGCGATGCCGGTCGACACAAGCCCGATGGAGATCGACAGCCGGCACGCCCACAGCATCTGCGACAGCACGTCCTTGCCAAGCGCATCGGTGCCGAGCAGCACGGTGCGCTCGCCGACGGGCTGGTCCTTCAGCGACTCGACCTTCTCGCCGAGCTGCGTCATCGGCGGCAGCGTGTAGATGTCGGAGCGGCCGAAGGCGGGCGAGAACGGGACGAGCGTGTGGACGATCTCGAACTGGCCCGACGCCTGCTGCTGGTCGTAGACCTCGAAGTTGACAAGGCGGTCGCTCCAGCGCGAGGCGCTTGCCGTACAGGCGACGATGGCAGCGAGCGCAACCACCGCGAGCCGGGTGCCCGAGCGTCCCGCGACCAGCGCGGCGAAGACCGCGAGCACGCCCGCCGTCACCGCCGACGCGATCCACGGGAAGTTGTCCGAGCGGCCGAGTTCGCGCATCCACATCGGGCTCTCGTTGTCGCGGGTGACGCTCGAGAGGACGCCCGCGATCACGATGGTGAATCCGCCTTGCAGCGCGACGAGCAGAAGGAGGCCGAGCCGCGACGAGCGTTCCTTCATGCCGATGCGCGCGGCGATGCCCGCGGGCAGCAGCGCGAAGGGCAGGCCGAACAGGCCGGCCGCCAGCAGACCGAGATCGACGCTCGTGAGGTTCTGCCAGAGCGGCGAGTCCCACTCGCCCGTCGCGACGTTCTTCCGCAGCAGCGGATGGGCGTTCGCGATCACCGGTCCGAGCACCGCGAAGAACGCGATCACGCCGATCCACGCCAGCGCGAGCCGCGCCCCGAAGCGCCCGACCACGCGGCTCCACGCATCGGCCCAGAAGCCCTTCGCCTGCTGGGCGCCCACGCCGCGCATCGCCTCGATGCCGCTGATCGCGCGCGGTTCGCCCGCGGCGCCCGAGTTCGTCTTCGGATCACTCATAGCTCACCCGCGGATCCGCGACCGCATAGAGGATGTCGGCGATGAGAAGCGCCGTGAGGTTCACGCAGGCGATCATGAAGGTGTTGGCGAGGATCAGCTCGCGGTCGCGCTGGTTGATCGCGTCGAGGATCAGCGAACCCATGCCCGGCACCGAGAAGATGCGCTCGATCACGACCGAGCCCGCGAGCGTGGCGGGGAACACCGTCACGAACATGGTGATCAGCGGCAGCAGGCTGTTGCGGAAGACGTGGTGGATGACCACTTCCCTGCGCGGCACGCCCTTCGCCTTGGCCGTGCGCACGTAGTCCGCGTTGAAGTTGTCGAGCATCGCGGCGCGCGTCTGCTTCGAGAGCACCGCGAAGCCGCCGTAGACGAGGCACGCGACGGGAAGCACGATGTGCCAGAGCGCGTCGCCGAGCCAGCCGATCTGCCAGGTGCCGTTCGCCTGCACGCCCGGCAGGAAGGTCCACGTCTCCGCGGCCCGATCGTGCAGGCCCGACACGGGGAACAGCCCGAGGTACTCGTCGCTCGCGAGGTAGCCGACCGCGAGCACGCCCGCCCACACGGTCGGCACCGACCAGAGCGCCACGTAGGTCGCGCCCGACAGCTTGTCGAACCACGAGCCCACGCGCGCGCTCGCGAGGATGCCCGACGGAATGGCCACGAGGTAGATGATCGGGAACGCGATCAGGTTGAGGAGCAGCGTCACGGGCAGCGCGTCGACGATGAGATCCGACACGGGACGACTTTTCGAGAAGGCCGTGCCGAGGTCAGGCGTGCCGACCCACACCGCGCCGGGGATCACGGGCAGGCCGGCCTCGGGGAACGGCTTCTCTGCGAAGGCCGCGGCGAGCACCGCGCGCCGCGCCGTCGCCTCGCTCCACGCGCTCGACATCTTCGCGAAGGCGTCGTTCACCTTCGGCCACGCGGTGTTCGCGCGGTCGGCGGGCACCTCCTCGACGCGCGACAGGACGATGCGCCCCTTGCCGTCGAGCCAGTCCTCGCGGCCCGCGGCCTTCGCGTAGTCGACGAGCGCCGACTCGAACTCGCGCTTGGCGCCGAGGTAGCGCGAGCGCGCCGCCAGCGCGTCATTGGCGACACGGCGGTACGCCCGCTGGCGCTCGAGCACCGCGGCGGCGTCATCCGACGCACCTACCGCCGATCCGCCGGCAGGAGATGGCGCCGCAGCGGCGGGCGGTGGCGCGGGCGCAGCCTCGGGAAGGGAAAAACCCCCCCACGCGACGAGCGGCGGATCGGGAATCTCCTTCGGCGACTGGAGCCTCTCGCCTGCAGGGGTGAACTGATCGCGCGTCCCGAACTTGACGGGCGAGATGCGGTGCAGCCACCGCACGTACTGCACCAGCACGGGGTCGTTCAATCCATAGCGGTCCTGCAGGTACGCCTCGAGGATCGCGGCCTTCGATGCATCCTGCTGGCCACCCGCCGCAGCGGCCGCGGCGCCGATGCCGCCGGGCGACAGCGCCAGCAGCAGGAACACCAGGAAGGTGATCCCGACCACCGTCGGCAGCATGAACAGGATTCGCCGTGCGATGTAGTTGAGCATCGGTCACCCGGGAGAGCTGACGGCGGGAGCGCTGCGGAAGTACTCCCAGGGCTCGAGGCCAGCCTTGTACATGTGCACGTTGCCGATGTCCTTCTTCACGAATCGCAGCCACGGCGCGACGCGGATGAAGGTGTACGGCTGCTCCTCGTGGATCACCTTCTGGAACTCGACCCAGGCCTTCCGACGCTCCGCGGCGTCGATCGTGGTACGGATGGCGTCGATCGCCTTGTCGCCCGCGGGAGAGTTCCACTGGGCGAAGTTGTCGCCGCCTTCCTTGATCGACTCGGAGTGGTAGATCTGCCTCGGGTCGCTCTCGGGCGCGGACGCCGACCAGGACATGGTCAGTGCGTCGAAACCGCGGGACTTCAGGATGTCGGACATCGCCGCCCAGTCGATCGGCTTCACCACCATCACGATGCCGACGCGCGCGTAGCTGTCCTTGATGAAGGTCGAGATGCGCTCGGAGATCTCGTCCGAACCTGAGCGGGTGAACTCGAACTCGAAGATGTCGCCCTCCTCGTTCTCGAGGATGCCGTCGCCGTTGCGGTCGATCCAGCCTGCCTCGGCCAGCAGGGCCTTGCCCCGCTCGGGGTCAAACGGCCACGGATCGATCTCGCTCGCGAAGACGGGACTCTCGGGGTTCACCGGCCCCTGAGAAACCTCGCCCACGCCTTCCCAGATGTCCTTGATCATCCGCGCGCGATCGAGGCAGAGCGTCATCGCCTGCCGCACGCGCTTGTCGTTGAACGGCGTCTGGCGGCCGGCGTTCTTTCCTTGGTTCCACGCGATGATCGAGTAGCCCGAGCGCATGTTCACCCAGCGCAGCGACTGGTTCGCCTCGTCCCAACCCGGCTCCTTGGTCTTCTTCACGAACTGAGGCGACGACGGCGTGATCATGTCGCCTTCATCCGACATGTAGGACGCGAGGCGCGAGGTCGCATCGGCCACCACCTTGAACCGCAGGCTGTCGAGCGGCGACCGCGGCCCCCAGTAGTTCTCGTTGCGAACGAGCACGATGTCCTTTCCCTGGGTCCACTGGTCGTCGACGTCGAGCCGCTCGAGCTTGTACGGGCCGCTGCCGAGGAGAAGGCCCGTGCCCTTGTTGATCTGCGACGCCTCCAGCTGACCATAGAAGTGCTTGGGCAGCACATAGTTGCCGAGCGTGTAGGCCAGGTTGAACGACAGCGCCTTGTTGAAGATGAACTCGACCGTGAGCGGGTCGATCACCGTCACATCCTCGATCTGGTCGAGCGTCGAGCGCACGCGCTCGGTCTCAATCGAGTCTTTGAAGATGAACTCCTGGAAGGTCCACCGCACGTCCTCGGCCGTCAGCGGCTCGCCATCGGAGAAACGCAGCCCCTCGCGCAGCCGCACGCGCAGCCACATGCCTGCGGGGTCCATCTGCCACGCGTCGGCGAGCACCCCCCGCAGTTCGAGCGTGTTCGAGTCGTACGCCGCGAGCGGCTCGCAGACGCGGTCGATCACGCGACGGCCATAGACGTCCGACGAGAGCATGGGCACGATCTTCGCGGGCTGGCCCTCGAAGATCTCGGTGAACTCGCCGCCCTCGGCGAAACCGGGCTGCGAGCGCGGGTCGGTGGCGAAGTCCCACGGCGGCTGCCACGCGACCGGGACGCCCTTGCGCGCCCACGACTCGTCGCGCTTCACCGCCTTGGGCGCGTTCGGCTGCGACGCGGCCGACGCGATGACGCCCGTCGCCAGCCGCTTCTCGATCGCGCCGAGCTTCTCGAGCATGTCGCGCTGCAGCACCCATTCGCGGTCGCGCTGCACCATCGAGAGCCAGACGAGGACCAGCACGATCCCGAGCAGCACGATCTGAAGGAAGTCCTTGAAGCCGAATCGATTGTTCATGGGAGGGCACCTCGTCCGCGGCGACCCGCGGGGCGCGGCATCCTAACCGCAGACGAGGCGACTTCACGCGACCCGACGGGCTCCGCAAAAGATAACGGGGGCATTCCCGCACCTGCCGACGCGCCCGTCACGCAACCCTGCGGCCGCGCATCGGGTCGAAGCGCTCGCGCAGCTCGTCCCCGAGGAAGTTCAGCGACATGAGCGTGAGCGCGATGGCGATGCACGGCGCCGCCAGCAGCCACCAGCGGCTCTCGACCGTGTTGAGTTCGCCAAGCCCCTCCGCCGCGAGGTTTCCCCAGCTCGGGAGCGGCTCGCGCACCCCGATTCCGAGGAACGAGAGGAAACTCTCCGAGAGGATCGCCGCGGGAACCGCGAGCGCCGCGTAGACCGCGATCGGCCCGACCAGGTTGGGAAGGAGATGCGCCGTGAACTGCCGCGCCGGGCTCACGCCGATGGCGCGGCAGGCCTCCATGAACGGCTTTGCCTTCAGCGACAGCACCTGTCCGCGGATGACGCGCGCCATCGTCAGCCAGCTGACGCCGCCGATCGCGATGAGAAGCGTGGCGATGTTGATCGCCTGTCGTGCGAACGCGGAGAGGTCGGCACCTCGCTTCTCGAGGATGCCGTCGACCGCGACAGCGAGCAGCACGACGAGGAGGATCGAGGGCAACCCGAAGAGGATGTCGACGATGCGCATGAGGACCGCGTCGACCCGACCGCCCGCTGCCCCCGCGATCGTGCCATAGAGCGTGCCCACGACGACGGCGATTGCCGCAGCTGAAAGCCCGACGAGAAGGCTGATCGAGCCGCCCGCGAGGACCCGCGCGAGGACATCGCGCCCGAGCCGATCCGTCCCGAGGACGCGCGAGGGGACATACTGCCCCGCCTCGGCCGCGGCGGCGATGCGCGCAGCGTCCGACTCGTTGAGTTCGCGCCAGACGGGCGGAAGAAGATTCAGCGTGAGGTTCGACGCCTCGTAGCGCGCAAGCTCGGTCGCCCCTGTCTCGACCTTGCCCATCGACCATGGCAGCGATGCGAGGCAGGCGACAAGCACAGCGGCGAGCACCGTCAGCCCGACAAGACCCGCCGCACCGATGCGTGTCGGAGCGACCCTCGAAGCGGTCGCGTTCGTCACGGTTCGCCCCGCCCGGCATCTCGCCCATCATCTCGCCCGTCATCTCGCCCGTCGCCGAGGCCGGGCTCCTCACGGTCGCCAGCCTCGCCGCGACGCGGGCGCGCCCGCGATGCAACATCCTCCGCGAGCTCCGCCGTGCGCGTGCGATCGGCCTCAAGCTCCGCGCGCATCCGCTCGACGAGCGCCTCGAGCGCCGTCAACTCGGCCTCGCGCACCGCAAGCGTGGCCTCGATCTGCCGCCTGGCGCAGGCCTCGAGCTC
>JBIKTI010000102.1:0-7453 GCA_044348205.1 Phycisphaerales bacterium
CAACCCGCCTCCTTGAAGTCGGAATCGCTAGTAATCGCGGATCAGCTACGCCGCGGTGAATATGTTCCTGAGCCTTGTACACACTGCCCGTCAAGTCATGGGAGCTGGCAGCGCCCGAAGTCGCCCAGATTCATGGGTGCCCACGGCGAGGCTGGTGACTGGGACTAAGTCGTAACAAGGTAGCCGTAGGGGAACCTGCGGCTGGATCACCTCCTTTCTAAGGGAATATTCTTAGACGCGTGTCCAGAGCAATCTGGATCGCGAAACCGTCAAGACACCCTCGCTCCCGTTCGCGGGAATAGTCGGCTGGTAACAGCCGACGAAGGCCTCCAACTGCTGCTTGATATATAGCAACCAGCCCTGCGTTCGCGCAGGGCTGGTTGTGTTTTTGTCTCTCTCGATCTGCTTCGAACTCCCTCGCCAACCTCACGTCGATGGCCGGAGGTGCCTCGAAGCTGAGACGCGCGGGCATCGACAACTCTGATCGAAGAGCCCAGCGCTGTCGCTGGCGTCGTCACTCTCTCTTGGAGGAACAGCCCGACGCCCAGCGTGCAAGGGAGCGACTCGCCGGGAACGGTCGGCCAACCTTCGGAGAGGTTGAATGGAGCGCGGTCATGCTGGACTCGGGTGTCCTTGACACGGTCTTCTCGGTTGCGGGACGCGCGTGGCTCCCCGTATCCTCGTTCGCATTGATGCACGATTCCGTCCAACAGGCCGATCAATGCCACGCCCACCGGTTCCTTCCCTGACCCTTGACCTCCGGGATGCCCGTGTCCGGGCGCTTTTGGCAGAGCCGACGCACCTTTCGGTTTGGGAGGTGCTGCGGAGGTTTGATCGACCCGTTTTGGTTCGCGACATCGCGCAGGTGATCCGATGCGAGGACTCGATCGCGCAGGCCGTTGTCGACGCGCTGGTCGCCCTTCGGATCGTCGTCGGGCGCGCTGCATCCGCGTCGTCGCGGGGGATTCGATACGAGGCCGCCACCCAGGCGCTGGTGATCGCGTTCGATCCGGATGATCCAGGGCAGCTTTCCGAACTCGGACGGATCGGGGAGCGGTTCAAGGAGTTGGGGCGCGCAGGGCGCGTCTCGCTCGCCGAGTACCCCGCCTCCGGAGCCTTCGCCTTCGAGTACGCGCGCCCCGCGCGCCTCGACGAGGAGAAGCTTGCGCGGCTCAAGTCGCTCCTGAGGCAGGTTCGAAACCTGCTTGAGCAGCCTTCGAGCGCGAGTTCGGTCGCCGCTGGGCACGGGGAGGTCGTGTGCACGCATCAGGTGCTGATCGAGGTTCACCCTTGTAGACCAGGGACGCTTCCATTGCCTCAGCTCGTGCTTGCGCCCCGAGCCGAGATCGGCTCCGCCTGTTCGCTTGTATCGGGTGCGGGAATGCCCAATCTCTCGGTGCGGGAGCGAACCGTCGCGCTCGCCTTGGCCGCAGGCAAGAGCCGACCCACCATCGCGGGCGAGCTCGGACTGTCGGTGAACACCATCGCCACGGTGAGCAAGCGGGTGTATGCGAAGCTGAAGGTGCGCAGCCGCGCGGAGCTTGCGAACCAGCTTCGTGGATAAGTCTGTCGGATGAGTCTGGTCGATTTCCGCTGTGGAGGGATTCGACGCGGAATCTTGGCCCGATCGGGTGCGGCTTGGAGGGAATCTGTGTGCCTTGGGCTTGAAGGGGGGCGCAATCGGCCGCCTTGCTGTACATGTTCAGTTCCATGAAGCGACAGCCCACGCGGAGAGTCTCGATTTCGGATGAGAAGGTCGTGCAGGCGGTTCGGGATCCGCAGCACCGCACCATCCTCGAACTCGTCCGACGAATGTCACGGGCGGCGACGCCGAGCGATCTCGTTGGGCTTTCCTCGTTGTCGAACGGGGAAGTCTTGCGCAGCCTCGATGCGCTCGAGGCGGCGGGATTCCTCGAGCGTAAGCCGATCCAGGCCCGCAGACGGGAACCTGCGTACCGCGCGGTGGCGGATGCCATCGTCGTCGGCTTCGACCCGCAGTCTGCGCAGGAGGTGGCCGAAGTCGAGAGAATCCATCGGATCATGGTCGAGCACGCGCGCGTCCGGTCCGACGCGGCGCAGCGCTCGCGCCCCATGGGAAGCGGCGGGCTTCGGTTCTCCGCCTATGTCCCCATGCAGTTGTCATCTTCCCAGCTCGAGGAGTTGAGGCGGATCATGCAGTTGCTGCATCGCTTCCTCGAGACTGTCGGGAGCGGAGAGACCATCTCAGATCCCATCGAGCCTCAGGAGTGCAACTACCAGCTCATGCTCGAGCTCGGCCGTGCCTGCCCTGGCTTGCTGCCGATGGCCCCGATTGCGTTTGCTCCGCTCCACGAGTCTCCTGCGATCGAAACGCGCGTCCGGCGGTTCAGGCTTGACCAGCTCTCGCCTCGGGAGCGAACGGTGGCTGTCGCGATGGTGGACGGTCGCAGCCGTCCCGAGATCGCGAAGGAGCTCGGCGTCTCGATCAACACGGTCGCGTCGATCGGGAAGCGCGTGTACGCCAAGCTCGGAGTCCGCCGCCGTGCACAGCTGGCGAGCCATTTGAGGCCCTGACGCGATGCGGCGCGAGCGACAGTTCTGCATCGAATGATCCCGCGCCATCGGACGGGTCTGCGAGGAGCGGGCTCACTCAGCCATTGTATTCTCGGACCATCTCTCCCCAACTGTGGAGGCATGACGCCTCCTTCAGGGCGATGCCCAGCAGTCTTCAGGGAACTTCTGGGGTTGCAAACCCTGAAATCCTGATATATATGTCCGTCTTCTGAGGCGGAGAAGCCTCCTCCCAACGCACCGTGATCGTGGACAGGCGTCGGTCGCCTTCCGAAGAAAAACGGATAAAGCGGTAGGGATATCAATGGTGCGGCCGCCATCGCGGACCGCGCGCAAGGAACGCATCGATGGCCGCCGTGACGACCACATTCGACTCTTCGGACACCCGAGCGGGAGTTCCCGCGCTCGAGCGCTTCTCGTACGACGACGCCGTCGTGCGCAAGTTCATGATGGCCTCTGTGGTGTGGGGCATCGTGGGAATGCTGGTCGGGGTGCTGGTCGCGCTCCAGCTCGCGGATCCGCGCTTCAACCTCGGGCTCGAGTGGTTCAGCTTCGGCCGCCTCAGGCCGCTCCACACGAACGCCGTGATCTTCGCCTTCGCGGGCAACGCGATCTTCGCCGCCGTCTACTACTCGTCGCAGCGCCTGCTCAAGACGAGGATGTTCAGCGACCTCCTCTCGAACATCCACTTCTGGGGCTGGCAGGCGATCATCGTCGCGGCCGCGATCACGCTGCCGCTCGGCTTCACGCAGTCGAAGGAGTACGCAGAGCTCGAGTGGCCGATCGACATCGCGGTCGTCGCGGTGTGGGTCGTCTTCGCGGTCAACTTCATGGGCACGCTGCTCGTCCGCCGCGAGCGGCATCTCTATGTCGCCGTCTGGTTCTACATCGCGACCGTCGTGGCGATCGCGGTCCTCTACATCTTCAACAACCTCGTGATGCCCGCGGGCTGGATGCGCTCGTACTCGATCTACGCGGGCTCGCAGGACGCCTTCATGCAGTGGTGGTACGGCCACAACGCCGTCGCCTTCTTCCTCACGACGCCGTTCCTCGGCCTCATGTACTACTTCCTGCCGAAGGCCGCGGATCGCCCCGTCTTCTCGTACAGGCTCTCGATCGTCCACTTCTGGAGCCTCGTCTTCCTCTATATCTGGGCGGGCCCGCACCACCTGCACTACACGGCGCTGCCCGAGTGGGCATCGACCCTCGGAATGCTCTTCAGCGTCATGCTGTGGATGCCGTCGTGGGGCGGGATGATCAACGGTCTGCTCACCCTGCGCGGGGCATGGCACCGCGTGGCGACCGACCCTGTGCTCAAGTTCTTCGTCGTCGGCATCACCTTCTACGGGATGTCGACCTTCGAGGGTCCGCTGATGTCGGTGAAGAGCGTGAACGCGCTCAGCCACTACACCGACTGGACGATCGCGCATGTCCACGGCGGCGCGCTCGGCTGGGTCGGCTTCATGTGCTTCGGCATGTTCTACTGGCTCATGCCGCGGCTCTTCCAGACGCCGATCGCGAAGCCATCGTGGGTCGGGCTCCACTTCTGGATCGCGACCATCGGCATCCTGCTCTACATCTGCGCGATCTACTGGGCGGGTCTCTCGCAGGGCCTCATGTGGCGCGCGTTCGACCAGGACGGCATGCTGCAGTTCCCCGACTTCATCGAGACTGTGACCGTCCTCATCCCGTTCTACTGGATCCGCGTGATCGGCGGGTCGCTCTACCTCGCTGGCGCGGTGCTGATGGGCGTGAACCTCGTCCTCACCTGGCGAAACCGTCCGAAGGCCTACGAGGTGCCCGTCTACGAGGCGGCGCCCCTCTCGAAGGCCTTCCGCGAGCCTCCGATCCCCGGCTCCGACCTGCCGCCTGGATATGTGCTCGGCGTCGCGCGCAAGCTCGATGTGTTCGGGCAGCTGCGGTGGCACCGCAAGTACGAGGGACTTCCCGTCGTCTTCACCATCCTCGTCGCGATCGGCGTGGTCGCGGCGAGCCTCGGCGAGATCATCCCGCTTTTCGCGCGCAAGTCCGACATCGTCCGCATCGCGAGCGTCGAGCCGTACACCCCGCTCGAGCTCGTCGGGCGCGACATCTACATCTCCGAGGGCTGCGTCAACTGCCACTCGCAGATGATCCGCCCCTTGCGCGCGGAGACGGAGCGCTACGGCGAGTACTCGAAGCCCGGCGAATTCGTCTACGACCATCCGTTCCTCTGGGGCTCGCGCCGCATCGGTCCCGACCTTGCGCGGTCGGGCGTGAAGATCCCGTCGGCGAACTGGCACATCCGCCACTTCATCGAGCCGACGGACACGAGCCCCGGATCGATCATGCCGCCGTATCCGCATCTCGTGGAGAAGCCGCTCGACTTCGCGCAGGCGCGGGAATCCGTCGCGGCGATGAAGGCGCTCGGCGTCCCGTACAGCGAAGCCGATGTCGCGGGGGCGGAGACGCTCGCGCGGACGCAGGCCCAGCGCATCGCGGCGCAGGTCGTGGAGGAACAAGGTCCCGCGGGCATGGAGGACCGCAAGGTCATCGCGCTCGTCGCCTACCTGATGCGCATCGGCACCGATCTCAACAAGCCGGTGTCCGAGCCCACGCCCGCCGCGGCGACGACCGAGATCGCGCGGAACGCGAACGAGGCTGGACCCGCGAGCCAAGGCGGTGGCCAATGAAGCTCCTCACCGCCGACACCTCGGGGCTCTTCGGGATGAGCTGGCCCGAGCTCTCTCTCATCTTCTTCCTCGCCCTCTTCATCGGAATGGTCGTCCGGCTTCTCCTCTCGCGTTCCACGCGATGGGCGCGCGACGCGCGCATGCCGCTCGACGACCTCAACCCGCAGGACGACCGCACCAGGAGCAAGCCGGGCGCCGACGCTGCGCGCAATGGAGCAGAGAACCATGTCTGACATCAGCACGCACGACATCAACCTGACCTTGACCCGCCCGGAACGCAGGGCGCATTCCACCGATGCGCATCCCGCGCCGGGCGAGGCGAAGCTGCTGCCGCATGATTGCGACGGAATCCGCGAGTACGACAACCCCATGCCGTTCTGGTGGAGCGCGCTCTTCTGGGCGACCTTCTTCTTCTCGGTGCCGTACTTCGTCTTCTATCACGCCGGCGGCGTCGGCAAGACGATCTCGGAGGGATACGAGTCGGAGGTCGGTGCGTTCTACGAGCAGCAGGCCGCCAAGCTCGGCGACCTGAAGGCCGACAACGAGACGATCCTCGCCCTGATGAGCGACGAGAAGAAGATGCTCGCGGGCCGCACGATGTTCAAGGCGAACTGCGCCACCTGCCATGCGCCCGACGGCGGCGGCCGCACGGGCCCGAACCTCACCGACGACGCCTACATCAATGTGCGCACGCCGAAGGACCTCCATCGCGTGATCAAGGGTGGCGTGATCGCGAAGGGCATGCCCGCGTGGGAGAAGCGCTACAGCGAGCCGCAGCTCGTGCTGCTCGCCGCCTATGTCGCGGGGCTCCGCGGCACGACACCCGCCTCTGCAAGGGAAGCGCAGGGCGAGAGGATCGCAGAGTGGAGCGCGTCGACGACGCAGGCCACCGCGGTGAGGGAGTGAGCGCGCACGCAGCCCGAGACCACGACCAGGACACGCACGAACCATGCAGCTTCCCGTCCTCGACATGACCGCCCGCGCAACCGCACGCTCGGAGTCCGCCCGCATCGTGGATCCCGCAGGCCCGTTCCTCAAGCCCGAGGGCCGCGTGCTCGCGACGCTCGAGCAGGATGGCCGCCGACGCTGGCTTCGTCCGAGGCCGAGCGACGGGCCATGGTGGCGACGGCGACTCGTGGTCGCGTGGACGCTGATCGTGCTCTACACGGTGATCCCCTGGACGACGGTCGGCGGGATGCCGACGATTCTTCTCGACCTCGTCGAGCGCAAGTTCGTCTTCTTCGGCACGGTCTTCCGTCCGACCGAGACCCTGCTCTTCGCGCTGCTCTTCCTCTCCGTCTTCTTCGGGATCTTCCTGCTCACGGCGATCTTCGGCCGCGTCTGGTGCGGCTGGGCATGCCCGCAGACGGTGTACATGGAGTTCGTGTACCGCCCGCTCGAGCGGCTCTTCCTCGGCAAGGCGTACGGCAATCCGAAGGCGAGCGTGTCGCCATGGCGACGCGTCGCGATGTACGCCGCGTTCGTCGTCGTCTCCGCGCACCTCGCGAACACCTTCCTCGCATGGTTCGTCGGCGCGGACAGGCTGACGGAGTGGATCTTCACGAGCACGCCGTTCCATCATCCTGTGGCGTTCGCGGTCTTCGCGGCAGTCACGGGCCTCATGCTGTTCGACTTCCTCTTCTTCCGCGAGCAGTTGTGCGCGTTGGTCTGCCCATATGGCCGCTTCCAGTCTGCGCTGCTCGACAAGGACTCGCTGACTGTCGCCTACGACCGCGCGCGGGGCGAGCCACGCGGAAAGGGCACGCGTCGCGCGCCGCGGAAGTGTGGTGGCGGTGGATGTGGCGGCGGCGGCTGTGGTGGCGGCAGCAAGTGCTGCAGCGAGCAGACCGCCCAGGGGCCAGCATGCAGCACGGCGACAACTGAGTCGCAGGAACCGGCACCGCGCGGCGACTGCGTCGACTGCACGCTGTGCGTGCAGACCTGCCCTGCTGGCATCGACATCCGCGATGGCCTGCAGCTCGAGTGCATCCAGTGCACCCAGTGCATCGACGCTTGCGACGCCGTGATGGAGAAGCTCGGGCGTCCGAAGGGCCTGATCCGCTACTCGTCCGAGCGTGCGATCGAGCATGCGCCGCGCAAGCGCGTGCGGGTGCGGCTCGTCGTCTATCCCGTGATCCTCGTCGCGCTGCTTGCGGGCGTCGTGGTTCTCGCGGTGAACCGCCAGCCTGCGTTCGTCGCTGTGCTGCGCACGCAGGGCATTCCGTACCTGG
>JBIKTI010000103.1:0-7438 GCA_044348205.1 Phycisphaerales bacterium
CGCGATGATGGCGCCGTGGATCGCCTATCCCGTGCGCGGCACGATCTGGTACCAGGGCGAGTCGAATGCGGGCGAGCCCGACAACTACCGCAGGCTGCTGCCGCTTCTCATCCGCGCGTGGCGCGACAAGTCGGGCAACCCCGACATGGCGTGGGGCGTGGTGCAGCTTGCGTCGTTCATGCCCTTCGTCGAGAACGAGCCCGCGCAGGGCGGGTGGGCGCTCCTCCGCGAGGCGCAGTTCCGCGGCGCGCGCGAGGCGGGCAACGCAGGAGCGATCAGCGCGATCGACCTCGGCGACGCGGCCGACATCCACCCGCGCCGCAAGCGCGAGGTCGGCGAGCGCCTCGCGGCGTGGGCGCGCCACTCGGTCTACGGCGAGTCGGCGATCGCGTGGCAGGGGCCCGAGCTCGCAGACGCCGGGCGCGAGAACGGAGCGATGGTGCGCGTGCGCTTCCATCACGCGCAGGGGCTGCGCGCGCTCGGCGAGAAGCCCGGCGGATTCGCGCTCGCGGGCGCGGACGGAAGGTTCGTGTGGGCGGACGCCCGCATCATGGACGAGGGACGCGACGGCATCGTGCTCACGGCGCCCGGCGTCGACGAACCCGTCGAGGTCGCGTATGCGTGGCAGAACAACCCCGAGCGCGCGAACATCGTGAACGGCGCTGGTCTTCCGATGATTCCGTTCCGCGTGAAGTTCGCGGCGGCGGAGGGCGCGCGGTGAACCGTCGCGGCGGCGCGATCCTCGCGGCGGGCGGTCTCGCGATGGCGGCGCTCGCATGCGGCGCACCCGCGCGCGGCGACGATGTGGCGATTCCCGCGGAGATCAAGCCGCTTCTCGAGGCGCATTGCGTCGATTGCCACGATGGCGCGCGCGCCAAGGGCGGGCTCGAGCTCGCGGGGCCGATCGCAGCGGGGAGGATCGATGAGAGCGTGCTGCGCGCGCTGCGTGGGCGCTTGGCGAAGCGCGACATGCCGCCCGCCGACGAGCCCGAGCGGCCGAGCCTCGACGAGTACCGAGCAGCGGTCGCGGCGATCGACGCGTGCGTCGCGCCGACGGCGCGCGAGGTGGCGGCCGTGCGGCGGCTCAACCGCGCGCAGTACGAGGGCGCCGTGCGCGATGTCCTGGCGTCCACCGTCGATGTGCGCGAGCTCCTCCCGCGCGACGAGATCGGCGAGGGCTTCGACACGAACGCAGACACGCTCGTGCTGCCGCCGCTTCTCCTCGAGAACTACTTCGACTGCGCGGAGAAGATCGCGGCCTCGGTCGTCCCCGACGACGCGCCGATGGCGCCACAGACCGTGCCCGCAGAGCGTTTCGAGCGGCGCGGGCAGGGCCACACGAACGACGGTTTCGCATGGCTCTCGACGAACGGCGCGCTCGTCGCGCGCTTCTCGGTGCCGCGCGCGGGGCGATATCGCCTCACGCTCGAGCTTGCCGCGCAGCAGGCGGGCGAAGGCCTCGCGCGCGCGGCGCTTCTCGTCGACGGCGATGCGCGCGGGCAGCACTCGGTCGCGGGAACCACGGCGCAGCCCACGCTCGTCGCATGGGAGGGCGCGCTCTCCGCGGGCGAGCACAGCGCGGGCGCGCGCTTCCTGAACGACCACTGGGATCCGAATCACCCCGACCGGTCGCGGCGCGATCGCAACCTCGCGGTCGGCGCGCTGCGGGTCGAGGGCCCGCTCGACCCCGCCGAGAAGACGCCGTTCGCGCTGCGTGCAGAGAGTCTCGCAGGCGAGGGCACGCCGACGCGGCGGCTGATGCGCGTGGCGCTTGCGGTCGGCGAGGAGTTCTTCCGACGCCCGCTCTCGAACGCAGAGGCGGAGTCGCTTGCGCGGGTCGCGCGCGAGGCGGCGGCGAACGCTGGCTGGACGGCCGAACTGCGCGCGCTCGTGACGGCGCTTCTCGTCGATCCGCGCTTCCTGCTCCGCATCGAGACCCAGTGCGCGGAAGGCGAGTTCCGCCGCGCGCTCGACGGGCATGAACTCGCTTCGCGGCTCTCGTTCTTCCTCTGGTCGAGCGTTCCCGATGCGGAACTGCGCCGTGCAGCCGCTGCAGGCGAGCTCGCCGCACCCGATGGACCGCGCATGCAGGCGCGGAGGATGCTTGCGGATCCGCGGGCATCGACGCTCGCCACGCGCTTCGCGGCGCAGTGGCTCGGGATCGACGGGCTCGAGCAGCGAAGCTTCGACCCCGCGCGCTATCCCGCGCTCGACGCAGCCACGCTTGTCGCGATGCGTGAGGAGACAGAGCGGCTCTTCGCGCGCGTCGTGCGCGGCGACGAGCCCGTGCGGGCGTTGCTCCTTGCGCGCGAGACTGAGATCGACGCGCGCCTTGCGCGGCTCTACGGCGTCGAGGCGCCCGCTGCGGGCGGCGTCGCGCGGCTCGCGCTGCCCGCTGGGCGCCCAGGCGGCGTGCTCGGCCACGCGAGCATCCTCGTCGCCACCAGCAACCCGACGCGCACGAGTCCCGTGAAGCGCGGCAAGTGGGTGCTCGAGGCCATGCTCGACGAGGCTCCGCCGCCGCCGCCTCCTGGCGTCCCGCAGCTTCCCGAGGAGCGCGAGGAGGTCGCGGGCCGCTCGATCCGCGATCTGATGGCGCTCCACCGAGAGAACCCCGACTGTGCGTCCTGCCATGTGCGCATGGACGCGATCGGCCTCGCCTTCGAGGCGCTCGATGTCGATGGCCGCCTGCGCAGCGTGGTCGACGGGCTTCCCGTCGACGATTCCGCAGAGATGCCCGATGGCAGCGTCCTGCGCGGCGCAGCGGGCGTTGCGGATCTCCTGCTCGCAGGGCAGGGATTCGAGCGCTCGCTTGCGCGGAGGCTCCTCGTCTATGCGCTCGGCCGCGGCACGGCCGATGCGGACGATGCGCTCGTCGACCGACTTGCGGCGGAACTCGCGGCGAAGGGCGACTTCGCCACGCTGGTCGAAGGAATCGTGTCGTCTGACGCGTTCCGCATGCGCACGGCGTTGCGTCAATCGGCGGGTTTCCCGTTGCCTCGCGACGGCCGCGCGGTAGAGTGACTCCATGCGCCCGCCGCTTCTCAGCCGTCGAACCGTCCTCCGCGGCGCAGGAGTCGTGATCGCGTTGCCGTGGCTCGAGGCGATGCTGCCGCGCGGGATCGCATCCTCCGCAGCCGCCGCGGCCATGCCGCTTGCGCCAGGCGCGGCCGCGATGCCCACGCGCGTCGCCTATCTCTTCTTCCCGAACGGCGTGAATGTCGACGCGTGGACGCCGACCGCGGGGGCCGACGGGCGCTGGGCGCCGTCGCCGACGCTGGCGCCGCTCGCCGAGTTCCGCGACGCGATCGATGTCCACACGGGCCTGCGCCACCGCCACGCAGAGGCGAACGGCGACGGCCCCGGCGACCACGCGCGCAGCGCAGCGTGCTTCCTGACGGGCATGCAGCCGAGGAAGACGGCGGGCGACGACATCCGCGTCGGCAAGAGCATCGACCAGATCCTCGCGGACGACCTCTTCGAGCAGGGCGTGCGCACGCGACTCCGCTCTCTCGAGCTCGGCAGCGAGCCGGCGATGACCTCTGGCAACTGCGACTCGGGCTATTCCTGCGCCTACAGCGCGAACATCTCGTGGCGAAGCGAGAGTCTTCCGAACGGGAAGGAGACGGATCCGCGCAGCGTGTTCGACCGCGTCTTCGGCGCGCGCGGGGAGTCGCCCGAGCAGGCGGCAGCGCGGCTCCATGCGCGTCGGTCGATCCTCGACGGCGCGGTGCGCGAAGCGAAGCGGCTCGCGCGCTCGGTGGGAAGCGACGACCGCGCGCGCCTCGACGAGTATCTCGAGGGCGTGCGCGACCTCGAGCTTCGTCTCCGCGACGATGCGCTCGCCGACGCGGACGCGCTCGACGCCATGCCCGACTTCGACCGCGCGCCCCGCGACATCGGCTCGCGCATCGACCTCCTCGGCGAGGTGCTTGCGCTTGCGTTCAAGGTCGACGCGACGCGCGTGGCCACGCTGATGCTCGCGAACGAGGGCTCGAACAGGCCGTATCGCGAGGTCGGCGTCTCGGAGGGCCATCATGATGTGTCGCACCACGGGAAGAACGCGGAGAAACTCGAGAAGTTCGCGGCGATCAACAGCTTCCACAGCGAGCGCTTCGCAGCGTTCCTGCGCGCGCTCTCGCGCGTGAAGGAGAACGGCAGGCCGCTCCTCGACTCGACGGTCGTCCTCTATGGCGGCGCGATCGCCGATGGAAACCGCCATAACCACGACGATCTTCCGATCCTCGTCGCCGGCGGCGGCGCGCGCCGCGGCCGCGTCGTCGCCTCGAGGCCAGGGACACCGCTCAACAACCTCCATGTCGGCATCGCCCGCGCGGCGGGCGGCCGCGTCGAGCGCTTCGGCGACGCGAACGGCGTGATCGGAATCTGAGCGAGGGCCGCTCGCGCGAGCCGCCTCCTACTCCGATTGCATCTCGTCTCGCTTCGCCCGCCACTCCGCGGCCCTGCCGTCGTGGCCCTGGCCAGGCTCCGCCTGATTCCACGCGGTGTAGAGGTCGGCGAGCGCGCCGATCGCAGCGACCGTCAGCGGATGCCTGTCTCCCAGCGCGCGGGCGCGCTTCTCGAACGACTCCAGCAGGAATGGCTCGGCTTCGGCGTGGCTTCCCTGCCGTTGGAGCAGCACGCCGATATTTCCCAGCGAAACGAGCGTATGCGGGTGCTCCTCGCCGAGCACGCGGCGGCGCTTCTCGAGCACTTCGCGGTGGAGGGGCTCTGCCTCGGCGAGCCTGCCCGCGTCGCGGAGCATCGAGCCGAGGTTTCCGATAGCGATGAGCGTGTCCACATGCTCCTCGCCGAGCGTGCGGCGGCGGATCTCGAGCGCTTCGCGGAGCGGCGGCTCCGCGTCTGCGAAATTCCGCTGGTCGAGGAACAGGATGCCGAGATTGCCGAGCGCGAGCAGCGTGTCGGGGTGCTCGACGCCGAGCGTTCGCCGTCGAATCGCGACCGCCTCGCGAAGGTGCGGCTCCGCTTCGGCGAGCCTGCCCTCGTCGAGGAGCATGGCGCCCATGTTGCTGACCGCGAGAAGCGTGTCAGGGTGTTCCTCGCCGAGCGTGCGTCGCGACTTTTCAAGGGCTTCGCGGAGCAGGGCCTCGGCCTGCTCCGCCTTCCCTTGGCTGAAGAGGAGGTAGCCCATGTTGCTGATGGCGGTGATCGTCTGCTGATCCTCCTCGCCAAGCGTGCGCCGCATCCGCCCGAGTGCCTCGCGGTAGTAGGGTTCCGCTTCGGCGAGCCTGCCCTGCTCGGCGAGCAGCACGCCCATGTTGTTGATGGACCGCAGCGTCTCCGCGTGGTCGTCGCCGAGCGCGCGCTTCAACTTCTCGAGGGCCTCGCGGTAGAACGGCTCCGCTGCCGCGAACTCGCCCTTGGCCCGAAGCAGGCCGCCGATGTTGCTGATCGCGATGGCGGTCTCTGGGTGCTCCGCCCCGCGCACGCGGCGGGACCTCTCGAGCGCCTCGCGGTGAAAGGGCTCTGCCTCAAGAAGTCTGCCTAGTTCGCGCAGCAGCACGCTCATGCCGCCGATGGAGTCGAGCGTGTCGGGGTGCTCGTCGCCGAGCATGCGCCGTCGCGTCGCGAGCGCGGACTCCTGCAGCGGAACAGCGGCTTCGTTGAGGCCGATCCTTCGATACAGCTCGGCGAGCGCGTGCCTGAGCTGCGCGTCGACCAGCGGCTGGTCGCTGAACCGCTCGCCGATCGTCGTGATGGCCGGCCTGAGGAGCGTGCGGTCGATCAACGCCGCGGCCGCGTCGGTCGAGTTCACGCGGCCAAGCTCCCGCGTGAACGCATCTGTGCGCGCCACGCGTTCCTGCTCTGGTACGCCAGCCTTCTCGAGCGCGGCCGCGAAGCGCGTGCGCACATCCTTCATCAGGTCGACGCCCGCCTTCGTGGTGTCGATCTGCGACAGCATCTGCGACTGGAACTCGCTCACGCGCTTCAGCTCGTCGGCGCGCGCCTTCTCGGCCTTCTCGGCCTTCAGCGCCGCGTCGGCGCGCTCGTCGGCGCGCGCGCGCTGCTCGACCTCTGATTCCTTCGCGCGGATCGCCTCGCTCCGCTGCCAGAGCGCGACGGAGAGGCCCGCCGCCAGCGCGACGAAGACGGTGGCCGCCGCGGTCATGGGCACCTTGTTGCGCCGCACGAATTTTCGCGCGAGATACGCGCGGCTTTCGGGCGCCGCACGAAGCGGTCGTCCGTCGAGGTAGCGCCGCAGGTCGTCGGCGAGCGCCTGCGGGCTCTCGTAGCGGCGGTCGCGCTCCTTGCGCAACGCCATCAGCGGGATCCAGTCGAGCTCGCGGCGAAGTTCGTTCGTGATGCGATCGCTCGTCGCTGAGCGCGCGTCCGCGACCGTCGTCGTGCGGTCGCCTGCGAACTGCGCCATGCGCGCACTCGGCTTCGGCGGCGTCTCGTCGCGGATGATCCGCTGGATCTCGGCCATGGCCGCCTTGCGCATGCTGCGCGCGTCGAACGGCGTCTCGCCCGCGAGCAGCTCGTACAGCATCACGCCGAGGCTGTAGACATCGGTGCGCGTATCGATATCGATCTCGCCCGCGACCTGCTCGGGGCTCATGTAGAGCGGCGTGCCGATCACCACGCCCGACTGCGTGTGCGCGGTGTTCGTCCACTGCTCGCCTGCGATCGCCTTCGCGACGCCGAAGTCGATCACCTTCGGCACGGCCTTGCCCTCGATCTCGACGACGAGCACATTGCCCGGCTTGAGGTCGCGGTGGATGAGCCCCTTGTGGTGCGCGTGCTGCACCGCCTCGCACACGGGGATGAAGAGCTCGAGACGCTCGCGAAGCTTCAGGCGCTTCCGGTCGGCGAACGCGGTGATCGGCTCACCGTCGACGAACTCCATCACGAAGTAGGGGGTGCCTGCCGCCGTGACGCCGCCGTCGAAGACGCGCGCGACATTCGGGTGGTCCATCACGGCGAGCGCCTGCCGCTCCTGCTCGAAGCGCGCGATGACGGCGCGCGAGTCCATGCCCGGCTTGATGATCTTGACCGCCACGCGCTGCAACATCGGCTCGCGGCGCTCCGCCAGCCAGACCTCGCCGAAGCCGCCTTCGCCGATCACCTCGATGAGCTTGTACGGGCCGACCATGTCGCCCGTGTGCGATCCTGGCGCTGCGTAGAGACTGCCGAACAGGCGCGAGCCTTCTCCGGCCGTGCCATCGGCGCCGCCGTCGCGCGGATGCCGTGGCCCATCGGATGCGTCCGAATTCGTCATCGACGCATTGTGGTGCGCGGAAAGGCGCAACGCAAGGCGAAGGGGAAATCGAGATCGCCATGCATCAGAGGGAGCGGCCGCAGCCGCGACGATCACAAACGGCGCTTCAAGCACCAGAGGGAGCGGCCGCAGCCGCGACGATCACAAACGGCGCTTCAAGCACCAGAGGGAGCGGCCGCAGCCGCGACCGCTCAAACA